>JBLIMF010000276.1:0-3032 GCA_047638615.1 Gammaproteobacteria bacterium | reverse complement strand
GGTACGTACGAGTTCACCGGCGATCTGCGCGTCGTCGAGCTACGCACCGACCCCACCGGCCAGGTCTGGACACCGCGGCCCGACTGGAAGACGAAATAGCTCGCCTCGATACCGACATCTGGCCCGAGAAGGTGCCTGTAGCGACGGCCAAGTTCGTCAAACATTGCGTGCAAATCGCCACCCTGGCCCTACGGTGACTCGTCGTCACGGTCGCCCTCAGACGCACCGAACCCGGGAAGGCCGAGAGCCACGACACGGAACTCTGCGTTGAACGCCTCCCACGACCCAGCACAGGTCAAAATGCTTTCTCGGCACGGGCTGAGCAGCACCTTGGGGGAGCGTCGGTTGGGCCAGCTTCGGCGAGACGGATCTGTCGACCGGCAATGGTCCGAGTCTCGGTCAGAATGGTGAGACTCGGGGTTTCGAAGGACGATGCAGCTGTGCGCTCGGCTTTGATTGCAAGCCATTCGGGCGACACCGACGACGTCTCGGCGCCAAGCTCATCAACCGAAGGCGACGAAGGCCACGTACGCCCAGGTCGAGACCGGACGTTGGAAGCTGATCTTCGTCGAGTTGCTTCGATCGGCCTATCGTCGCCCGCAATGAAGCGAATTTCCGAGGAGGCCGACAACGTTGCCTCCGACCCCGTCGTGCTTTTTCCGCCGCCGTCAGCGCAGCAGCGGTGGGCACCCAGGCAGATCATCCGGCTGATGATCGGACTCGGTGCCGTCGGCGTCGGGATCGTGGCGGCGTCACTCGCTGAGTCCACGATCACAGGCATCGAGAGTGACGTCCTCGACGCCATCGAACGCATTCCCGATCAGGTCGAGCAGGCGGTCCTTGGCGCGGCACAAATCATTGCAACGTTTGTTCCGCTCGCAGGGCTTGGCGTCGTGGTGTGGAAAAGGCGATGGCGGCTGTTGCTCATGCTCTGGTTGGCCTCGATCGTCGGCGGCTTCACCGTGTTGATACTGACAGCGGTATTGGGCGACCGCAGCGCTGTTGCCACGCTTGCAGAGCGCAGCTCCAGCGGAGCAACACTCATTGCGTCCGCTTTCCCGACGACGGAATACGTTGCGTCGGCGGTCGCCCTGGTCATTGTGGGTGCAGCCCATGTGCCGCGCCGATGGCGCAGGGCGATGTGGTCCTGGATTGTTCTCCTGACGGTGTTACGTCTTCTCGGCCCCGGACAACCACCCCTTGACCTCTGGCTGGCGGTGTCACTTGGCGTGGTTATCGGATCAATCGTCTTGCTGCTCTTCGGTTCACCCAACATGGAGCCGAGTCCCGAAGAAGTCCTCGTTGCCTTCCGCCAGGTTGGGTTGGACCCGGTACGGATCGACCGGCTCGACGATGTCAGCACCAGTGCCGTCTACGAAACCATCGAACGCGATGGCAGCGGCCGATTCGTCAAGCTCCGCACGCTCGAAGACCGAAGCTGGGATCTCCTCAACCGGATCTACCGCATGCTCCGTTTGCGATCGTCGGAGGTTGGGCGCCCGTACAGCACACTGAAGCGGCGCGTTGAACATGAAGCCCTTGCGATGCGCACCGTGAGCGACGCCGGAACCCGCAGTCCGAAGGTCTTCGGCATCGGGGTGACCGACGAGGGCGCTGCGTTTCTTGTCGAAGATCGAATAGCCGGTCGCCGACTCAGCCAGGTTGATCCCGGTGAGATCGATGACGACATCGTTCGATCGGTGTTTCGAAGCGTCCGGTCCGTCCACTCGACACGGACGGCACATCATGCCCTCACCTTGGAGAACATGCTCCTCGACGACGATCGCGAGGTGTGGCTGGTCGACTACGACGAAGCTGAATTGGCTGCCGGCCCGCGGGAACGGTCACGTGACATCGCCGAGGTGTTAGTCGCGATGGGGCTCGTTGCTGGGCCCGAGCGCAGCGTGGCGCTCGGCGTCGAAGAACTCGGTGCGCACGAGGTCGCCGGAGCGCTGCCCCTGGTGCAGCCGCTCGCGCTGAGCCGTTCGCTCGGCAAGTCGATCAAAGACCAGCGCGACCTCCTCGACGTCCTTCGTCACGAGATGCACGAGCGCACCGGGGCCGACGACGTGCCGCTGGAGCGGCTCGCACGCGTCCAGCCCAGAACGCTGTTGATGATCGTTGCCGGTGCCCTGGCGTTTTACTCCCTGCTTCCACAGTTCGGCAATCTCGGCGAGACCGTCGATGCGTTCGGCGATGCGAAGTGGGAGTGGCTCCCGGCGGTCATCGCAGCGGCGCTGGCCTATTTTGTTTTCGCCACGATCTCATTCCTCGGGTCGGTTGCACAGCCGATGCCGATTGCTCCGTCGGTGCGTAGCCAGGTCGCGGCGTCATTCGCCCAGCTGGTCGGCCCGGCGAACTCGGGCAAGATGGCCTTGGCCGGACGTTTCCTGCAACGCACTGGCTTAACGTCAGCCGAAGCCAGTGCGTCAGTAGCTCTCAACGCAATCGCGGGCATCATGACGCATCTCCTGCTCATGGCTGGATTCTTCGCATGGGCTGGCGGCGCCGACGTCGGCGGCCTCTCGCTGCCAAGCGCAGGGACGCTGCTCCTCGTTGCAGGCATCGCGGTTGCTGCAATTGCCATCGCCTCACTCTTTGGTGCTGTTCGGCGAACCGTGATTCGGCCCATTGTCGACGGGATCCGGACGGCTGCGGGCTACGTGGCCCAAGTGATCCGCAGCCCGCTGCGTGTCGTGGCACTACTCGGTGGATCGTCGCTCATCACACTGAGCTATCTGCTGGCGCTTGTGTTTTCGGTGGAGGCGTTTGGCGGTGGCCTCACGGTCGCACAAATCGGCGCGGCCTACCTCGGCGCAGCGGCCATTGCCAACATTGCACCTACGCCAGGTGGCATCGGCCCACTGGAGGCCGCGATGATCGCCGCCCTGTCTGGATTCGGCCTGGACGCGGCGATTGCGATCTCCGCTGTGCTGACATTCCGACTCGCCACGTTCTGGCTCCCCATTGCGCCCGGGTGGGCGGCCTTCGTTTGGATGGAGCGCCGGGGCGAAATCTGACCGCACCGGCCC
>JBLIMF010000275.1:0-3065 GCA_047638615.1 Gammaproteobacteria bacterium | reverse complement strand
CACGGCTCGTAGAATCGAAGTGTGACTACCCCCCTCTTTCGAGTTGACAGCCTGCACACTCAGCCTACGAAGAACCCAACCAATGAGATCTTGAAGGGTCTCGACTTCACGGTGAACGCCGGCGAGGTCCATGCAATCATGGGGCCGCACGGCTCCGGCAAATCGACCCTCGGCCGCACCCTGATGGGCTCTCACGAATACGAAGTCGTCAGCGGTGCTGTTCACTTGATGGGTGACGATATTACTGACTGGCCGGCCGACGAGCGGGCCAAGGCTGGCATGTTCCTCGCGTTCCAGCACCCGCAGGAGATCCCCGGCGTCTCGGTCATCCAGTTCTTGCAACAGGCGCTGTCCGCTCGCAAGGGCACCGACCTTTCCGTGATCGAACTTCGCCTCGCCGCGATGGACTGGATGAAGCGTCTCGGCATGGATCCCTCGTTCATCGATCGCCATCTCAACGAGGGGTTCTCAGACGCCGACAAGCAGCGCAACGAGATCATGCAGATGGCCATCCTCCAACCCGAAATCGCCATCCTCGACGAGACCGACTCGGGCCTCGACGTCGATGCACTGAGCATCGTGGCGCAGGGCATCCGCGAGGTGCAGGACGACAAACCCGACATGGGTATCGTTCTGATGACGCACGACCATCGCCTCCTTGAAGAGGTCACGCCCGATTTCATCCACATTCTGATCGACGGTCGCATCGTCGCCAGCGGCGGTATGGAGCAGGCAGCGCAGCTCGAAAAAGATGGCTACGACGCCTTCCGCACCGTGAGCGTTGGGGTCTGATCCAGTGGCATTTGACCAGACCTCCGTCCGCAAAGACTTCCCGATCCTGTCGCGCGAGATCGACGGCAAGCCGCTCGTCTATCTCGACTCAGGAAACACTTCGCAGAAGCCCCAACGTGTCATCGACGCAATGTCGCACTTCCAAGAGCACACGTACGCACCGATCAACCGCAGCTCGTACCGGCTCGCTGGTGAGGCAACCGACGCCTACGAGAAGGGCCGAGTCGCCATTGCGCGGCTCATCAACGCACCGTCGGTCGACGAAGTCGTGTTCACCAAGAACGCCACCGAGTCGATGAACCTCATTTCCCAAGCCTGGGGCCGCGCCAATCTTGGCGAAGGCGACATTGTTGTACTCACCGAGATGGAGCATCACGCCAACATTGTTCCGTGGCAGATGCTCGCCCAGGAGCGCAAGATCCAGATTCGCTGGGTTCCACTCACCGCTGACGGCCAACTCGATGTGACCAACCTCGACAACCTGCTCGACGGGGCGAAGGTCTTTTCCTTCACTGCAATGAGCAATGTGCTCGGCACGATCACGCCGATCGCGATGCTGTGCGAGCGGGCCAAGGCCGCTGGTGCGTTGTCGATCGTCGACGCCTGCCAGTTCGTCCCGCACAACGTCACCGACGTCCAAAGTTGGGGCGCCGATCTCGTCGTGTTCTCCAGCCACAAAATGTGCGGCCCATCTGGCATTGGCATGCTCTGGGGTCGAATGGAGATTCTCGATGCGATGCCACCATTCCTCGGTGGCGGCAACATGATCGACACGGTCACCTTCGATGGGTTCACCACCGCACCGGTGCCGATGAAATTCGAGGCCGGCACGCCGCCGATTATCGAAGCCGTCGGTCTCGCTGCAGCAGTCGAATACCTCGAAGAGATCGGCTTGGAAAACATCCGTCAGCACGAGATGGAACTCAGCCGTTACACACTCGACACGCTGAAGGGCCGTTTCGGTGACGACATCAAAATTTACGGACCAGACGACGTCGAATTGCGCGGCGGCGTCTTCAGCTTCGCCTTCCGCGACCTCCACCCGCACGACGTCAGCCAGGTCCTCGACGAACGCAACGTCTGCGTGCGCGCTGGCCACCACTGCGCGAAGCCACTGATGAAAACACTCGGTGTCAACGCAACCACTCGGGCCAGTATTTACCTCTACAACGACACCGCCGACATCGACGCCCTCGCCGACGGCCTTGACAGCGCAACCGATATCTTCGGCATCTGAGCCGATCTGCTTCCGGGAGACACCACCATGCCAGCACTTGAAGACCTCTACCGAGAAATCATCCTCGATCATTACCGCACGCCGCGCAATCGCGGCGAGCTCGATCCGCCCGCCATCAAGGCCGAAGGCCACAATCCACTGTGCGGCGATGACATCACCATCTACCTCTCGATGTCTGGTGAGGGCGACGATGCGATCATCGAAGACATCAAGGTCGGCGGCCAGGGCTGCTCGATTTCCCAATCGTCGGCATCAATGATGAGCCAGTCAATCAAAGGCAAAACCGTCGCCGAGAACCGGGCCCTGGCCCGCCGCTTCAAATCACTCATGGGCATCGCAGGGGCCGAACCACACGACGGCGATGACGCCATTGATCTCGGCGACCTTGAAGCGCTTGAGGGCGTCATGAAATTCCCGGTCCGCATCAAGTGCGCCGTGCTCAGCTGGAACACGTTCCTGCAGGCGCTCGACACCGGCGGCGGCACCACCTCCACCGAATAAGTGCGCCTGGGGGCAGGCCGCTGACCAGACCTCATCGTCGGCGTCTGACGCCACACCAAAGATCAAACTTTTCACGATTTGCCCAACACCGATGGCGACGGCAGCATCTTGGCAGTCTTCGTGCCCGCGGGAAGTACTACGGGAAGTGCTGCGAGAAGTACCGCGGGAACACATCGACACCCAGTCTTCGCCCGGCGTCGATCACCCGAACGACGTGACGGTGCGGTGCTTCACTCACTGTCAGAAACGGTCGCCGGACCGGCAGCAGCGAGGAACACCACACCGATCACACAGAGCCCGGCCGCAACGCTGTACGGCAGCCGGTACGAACCTGAGACGTCGTACAACCAGCCCAAGAGCAGCGGCCCGCCAGCCACACCAACAATCGCAATGAACTGTGACCGGCTATAGATCTTCGGGTAGTCGGCGACTCCGAATCGTTCGGCGAGCAGAAGCGGCTGCAACATCAGCAGGTTGCCGATGGTCAGACCAAACAGGATGATCGACACGAAGATCAGCGGTGTCGACGTCGCAA
>JBLIMF010000274.1:0-3066 GCA_047638615.1 Gammaproteobacteria bacterium | reverse complement strand
CCGGCCGAGTCGTTTACGCCACTGATTTCGACGAACTTGAAGTCGTCGACATGGTGGGGTCGTTTGCCTCGGGCATCACGGCGGCCACGCATGCCAGCTCACTCGATGAGCGCGACCTTGTTGCGGTTGGCAGCGACACAGCGTCTGGCGCCGCGATTCTCGACCATGAGCTCGCAGTTCTCGTTGGCAACGGATGGAAGATGCAAACGGCGCGGGCGAGTTCCAACTTCACCGAGTTCGACGGAAACCTGTCCGCCCGCGTGGGCGCCGAAGTGTTCCCGCTGCCCGGTACCGGCGATCGTGCACTGTCGCCGTCTCGGCTCGAGACCTGGGCGAGCTGTGGCTTCCGCTACTTCCTCAACTACGTCCTCGAAGTCAGTGATCGTGACGACCCTGAACGAACCAACGAGATCTCAGCGCTCGACCGCGGCTCGCTCATCCACTCGACGCTCGAACAATTTATTGCCGAAGCGCTGGGTGACAGTGCGCCGTCGCCCCAGGAGGCATGGTCGACCGAAGCGCGGGCCCGATTACACGTCATTGCTGATGAGAAATGTCTCGAGTACGAATCGACCGGGCGAACAGGTCGACGAGTCAACTGGCGTGTTCGGCGTGATGACCTTCACGACCTCCTCGACGTCTTCTTACTCGCTGACAACGAGTTCCGTAGCAGCCATCTGGCGACGCCCGTCAATGTCGAACTCGACCTTGGCGTCCAGAACGGCGACGTCGTGCCCATCACGTTGCCCAACGGTTCCTCGATCACCCTGCGCGGGATGATCGACCGCGTCGACACCACTGCCGATGGGCGAGTGCTGGTCAACGACTACAAGTCGGGCAAGGGGAAAAAGTACGACGGCCTCCACAACGACCCGTTCATCGACGGAACGACACTGCAGCTCGGTATGTATGCCGAGGGCGCGATGCAGGCCACTGGAAAGTCCGAGGCGGCGGCGCACTACTGGTTGGTCGAGCGCGATAGGGAACAACGGCTCGGATACGCATGGACCGATGAGAAGCGTGAGCGTTTCCACGAGGTGCTGACCGCAATCACGTCTGGCATCGCGGATGGCGTTTTCGCCGCGTCGCCGGGGGAGTGGGACTCCTGGCGGCTCACCAACGAAAACTGTGGGTACTGCGAATTCGACAGTGTGTGCGTCCGCGATCGTGGCGATCACGCCGAGGCGAAGGCGAACGCTCCCGAGTTGGCAGTGCGGGTGGCGCTTTCGCCGAAGCCAGATGCCGACCGAGACATGTCATGACGATGGTGTTGGGTGATCAGCCAGCCCGAGACTTGATCAGCTCACACGGGCTGGACCGAACACTGTTCGTCGAGGCCGGCGCGGGAACGGGCAAGACGACGCAGCTCGTCAGCCGGATCATCAACACGGTGCTGAAGAACGACGTCAGGCTCTCCGAGATCGCAGCGATCACATTCACCGAAGCTGCAGCGAGCGAGCTCCAGGCCCGAATTCGCGTCGAGTTCGAAAAGGAGGCGCTGGCCGAAAATTCGATCAATCGAGAGCGAGCAGAGCAAGCAATTGCCGATAGCGATCTGGCGGCCATCTCGACGGTGCACGGTTTTGCCAGCCGCATCATTGGCGAGTTTTCCGTGGCTGCTGGTCTGCCACCTCGGATCAGCGTGCTCGACGAGGTGGCCTCGCAGCTCGCCAACGAGCAGCGCTGGGACCGCTTCGTCGACCTGCTCAACAACGAACCCGAGCTGGAAGAGCTGATGTATCGAGCAGCATTACTCGACGTTCCGCTCAGCCCTGCCTTCCACGGACAGGCTTCCTTCAAGGACGTGGCACACAACTTCGCTCAGAACTGGGACCGGCTCGACGAGCTGCTTGAGCAGCCGCTGGGTAACGTCCTCGCTCCGATCAATTTCGCTCCGTTCTGGGAAGCCGTCCGCGCCGTGTCGACGCTGCTCGACGATTGCCTCGATCCTGGCGACCTGCTTGCCGGTCACCTCCGCACGATCCTGCCGGAGATGCAAGCAGTGGTCGCTATCGACGACCCGCATCGGGCTCTCCGGCGGATGCAGGCGCTTCACCGTCGGGGCCGGTCGGCCAAGGGCCGGCGCATTATCTGGGGACGCGGTACGGGTGGCGCCAAGAAGAACTGGGCAGTCGACCCGAAAGACGTCAAAGACATCATCGACGAAGCGAACGACGCGCTCAGCGCCGTGCTCGACACGGCCAGCCAGGGCGTGCTCAATCAGCTGATGCGGCTCACCGCACACGAAGTGCGACAGGCCGCCAGCGAACGGAAGTCAAATGGCGGGCTCGAGTTCCATGACCTGCTCGTCATCGCCAGGCAGGTCCTGCGTGACAGCGCCGAGGTGCGCAAGACGCTCCACGAGCGATACCGGCATGTCCTCCTCGATGAGTTCCAAGACACCGATCCAATCCAGATTGAACTGGCGTCGCTGATAGCGGCCACTCCGGCTGAGCGGCAACCGCAGCGATGGAGCGACCACTTGGTTGCCGGCGGGCGACTGTTCTTCGTTGGGGACCCTAAGCAGTCGATTTATCGATTCCGCCGAGCCGATATCAAGCTCTTCCTCGAGGCGCGCGACACCTTTGGTGCAGCGGCTTCGGGTGCGATTCGGCTCGACACGAATTTTCGCACGGTGCCGCCGATCATCGACTGGGTCAACGGCTTGTTCTCTGAGGCGATGCCCGACGAGATTACCGATGCCCAACCGAGGTATGAACCGCTGCACGCCGGTCGCAACCTTGTATCGAGTGCTGATCATCGACCCGTGGTCCTTGGAGGCGAGCACCCAGACCCGAAGGTCAAGGCGGGCGAGCTGCGTCTCGCCGAGGCGACCGATGTGGCCGGAGTTGTTGCTGCGATTCGGGCTGAACCTGAGCAGTGGCCTGTCTTCGACCAGCGCGACAAGCAGTGGCGTCCGGCTCGCCTCAGCGATATCACGATCCTGATCCCGACGCGAACGTCGTTGCCCTTTCTGCGTGATGCATTGTCGGGGCACGAAATTCCATCCCGGCTCGCCACAGGAACGCTGGTGTACGACACGCAAGAGGTTCGTGACACGCTGGC
>JBLIMF010000273.1:0-3073 GCA_047638615.1 Gammaproteobacteria bacterium | reverse complement strand
CGTGTCCGAGACAACGCCCATCGACTCATCAATCCCCAGCGACCTCGACACGTCGAGCAGCGATGAGCTCAGTGACGACATCCGGCTGCTGGGCCGCTTGCTTGGCGAGATCGTGCGCGGGCAGGCCGGCAACGACACCTTCGAGCGCATCGAGTCCGTCCGACAGCTCGCCGTCAATGGCCGACGCGGAGACCACAGCGCTGTCGAGGCTCTCCGTGCTGCGCTGAGCGGTCAACCGATCGAAGAGCAACTCGACGTCATAAGGGCGTTCGATTGGCTCTCGCTACTCGCCAACACCGCTGAGGACGTCCACGTCGAACGGCGTCGGCGGTTCCACCGGGCCGCCCGCAGCAACCCACAGTCAGGCAGCCTCGACGCCACGTTCGAACGGCTTGCTCAACCCGACGTCTCCGGCGAGCGTGTTGCTGAAGTGATCGGCGAGCTGCTGGTCTCCCCTGTCATCACGGCACATCCCACCGAGGTCCGACGCCAGACGATCCTCGACGTACTGCGCGTCGTTGCTGAACTACTCGATGAGCGCAGTAGCCACGACGCTGACGATCCAATGACTGTCGATATCGACAAAGCGCTGCGAACCAACATTTTAACGCTCTGGCAGACCGCCATTTTGCGCCTTTCCAAGCTGCGCGTCCGCGACGAGATCAACGAAGCACTTCGCTACTACCCAGCGAGCTTGTTCGAGACGGTCCCCGCTCTCGTCAGCGACCTGGAGGCTGTCGCTGCGACCCGCTTTGGTGCTGACAACGTCGACGCATCCACAGCGATCAGCATGGGGTCGTGGATCGGCGGTGACCGCGATGGCAACCCGTTCGTCACCGCCGACGTGATGCGGCTTGCCATCGGCCGCCAGACGCACGTCGCGCTCGAGCGGCATCTCTCCACCGTGTATCGCTTGAGCCGAGATCTGTCATTGTCGGCTCGCCTGATCACACCGACCGACGAGCTCCTCGCCCTCGCTGATGCGTCCGGCGACGACTCTCCCTTCCGGGCCGACGAGCCATATCGGCGCGCGCTGCGCGGCATGCACGCACGCCTCCACGCCTTCGCTGCCGTTGCGATCGATCCAGACATCGACGATGTTCCCGGTCCGGTTCCCAGCGTTCGCCGCCCGGCGTACACGACGATCGAGGAACTGCAAACCGACCTCGGCGTGGTCGAGGGGTCATTGCGCTCACACGGTGCGGGCGATCTCGCCGACGCCATGGTCGAACCAGCTCGCCGCGCCGTTGCCATCTTCGGCGCACATCTCTGTGGCCTCGACATGCGACAGAACTCCGCGGTCCACGAAGTCGTGGTTGCAGATCTGTTGGCGAACGCCAACGTGCACCCCAACTACCTTGAACTCGACGAGGCCGAACGCGTCCAGGTGCTCACCACTGAGCTCGGCTCACCCCGCCTGCTGCGTCATCCGAACGCGACCTACGCCGAGCAGACCGTTGGCGAACTTGACGTGCTCGACGAAGCTGCCCGCTCGGTCGCCCGTGTCGGCAAGCGAGCCATTCCGCACTACGTAATTTCGATGACCGAGACGGTCAGCGACGTGCTCGAAGTCGCCGTGCTACTCAAAGAAGTCGGCCTTGTCGAACCTGCATCGGAATCGTTCACGGGCACCCGCCCGGCCAGCGCTCAGCTCGACATCGTCCCGCTCTTCGAGACCATTGGCGATCTTGCGAATGCAGCTGACACGTTGACCGACATGCTCGCCAACGCGGTCTACAGTCAACTCGTTGCGTCCCGTGGAGACCGACAAGAGGTGATGATCGGCTACTCCGACTCGAATAAGGACGGTGGCTACCTGTCGTCGCAGTGGAACCTCTTCGCTGCGCAGGCCTCACTGGTGAAGGCCGCCGACGACGCGGGTATCCGACTCCGCCTCTTCCATGGCCGCGGCGGCACCGTCGGTCGCGGCGGTGGCCCTGCGTACCAGGCGATCCTCGCCCAGCCAGCCGGCTCCGTCGATCGCGCGATTCGCCTCACGGAGCAGGGCGAAATGGTTGCCGCCAAGTACGCCACTCCGGCTCTTGCACGCCGCAACCTGGAAACGCTGCTGTCGGCCACTATCGAGTCGTCGTGCCTCGATGCCGAACAGTTGGGCGCGCCGAACGACGTGTTCACCGCGACGATGCAGCAACTCGCTGACACCGCCTACGACGCCTACCGCGCGTTGGTCTACGGCGACGACCGTTTCGTCGACTTTTTCCGGTCAATCACGCCGACCAACGAAATCGCAATGCTCAACGTCGGCAGCCGACCTGCCTCGCGCAAAAAATCGTTGGCCATTGAAGATCTCCGTGCCATCCCGTGGGTGTTCGGCTGGACGCAATGCCGGCTCATGATCCCGGCATGGTTCGGTGCTGGCGCTGCGTTCGAGTCGGTCGCACAGAACGATCCAGATGCCGCCAAGCGCTTCGTCCAGATGTACGCCGACTGGCCATTTTTCACAGCAATTGTGAACAACATGGGCATGGTGCTCGCCAAGGCCGACATCGACATCGGCCGCCGATACGCCGACGTTCTCGTTGAAGACGATGCGACGCGCAACGACATCTTCGGAGCAATCGAGGCCGAGCACACATTGACTCGCCGCTGGCACGAGCGGATCACCGGTTCAACCGACCCGCTTGCTGACAACCCACTGCTCGCACGCAGCCTCAAGAACCGCTACCCCTACCTCGATCCGTTGCACGTGATGCAAGTCGACTTGCTTCGACGTTTCCGCGATGGTGACGACAACGAACTCGTGCAACGCGGCATCCAGCTCACGATCAACGCCATCGCCACGGGTATCCGCAACTCCGGCTGAACCAGCGAGAGCGCAGCAGTACCAGCGGGTTTGTCATCCGCAAGGGGCAAATTTCTTCCATGTTGCGTGGACCTCACATAGGCCTGGTTACAATCCCGACCAATCTTGTCGTGAATACATCGTGAAAAGGAATTGGGTGACTGCGATGACGCTCTTAGAACACACCGGACTGGCTCCCCTCAACGACCAGTTGCCGCAGCAATTTTGGACGGGGACCTCGCACCACGCACCTGCTGCGTACGAGGTCGA
>JBLIMF010000272.1:0-3079 GCA_047638615.1 Gammaproteobacteria bacterium | reverse complement strand
GCTCGACGATGAACACGACGAGGAAGAACATCACGACGAGGCCCCACAACTTCTCCCAGTCGCCACGACCGCGGAAGAATTCGATGCGGGCACCAATGCCGCCGGCCCCGACGAGGCCGAGCACCGCTGACGCACGGAGGTTGAGTTCGAAGTTGTAGAGCACGAACGATGTGTACGAGGGGAGAATCTGAGGCACGACTGCGGTGCGCAGCATTTGGGTGAGGCCTGCACCGGACGCGTTGGCCGCCTCGATCGGGCCCATGTCGATGCCGTCGAGGGTGTCGGACGTGAGCTTGGTGGTGACGGCAATCGAGAAGAAGAAGAGCGCCAGCAGACCGCTGAGCGCGCCGATGCCCACCGCTGTGACGAAGAGCAGCGCCCACAACAGGTCGGGAATCGAGCGGATGACGTTGTTGAAACTGCGTACGAGCGTGCGTAGCCAGCGATTCGGGTTGCCAAACGAGGTCGACCAGAGCGCGAGTGGCAAGGCGACCGTTGCTCCGGTGGCAGTGCCGAGCACCGCAAGCTGCAATGTTTCGATGAACGCCGAACGCGACCGTCGTGACCAAATTTGACCCCAGTCAGGGTTCAGTAACCCTTCGACGACTGAGTTCTTCCGACCGAAGTTGGAGATGATCTCGCTGAGCGAGAACCCAACGCTGATTGCGGTGATGATCGTGAGCACGATCGCGCCGATCGCGGTCCCGATGGCAAACATCGAGACACCTGGCTTCGGCGGGAGGGTCGGTGCGGGCGCGCTGGCGGCGCGGTCGTCAAGGGTGGTCATCGGAGGCGGTGTCGTCAGAGCGCGGCTTGCTTCGCCATCGTGTCGTCGGCGGTGAGGCTGCGTCCGTAGATGCTCTCGAACACGGCCTCGTCGCATTCGCTGCCGGGGCCGTCGAACACGAGGACGCCGTCACGCAGGCCGATGATGCGGTCGGCGTAGGCGGTGGCGAGGTCGAGGAAGTGGAGGTTGACAATCGTGGTGATGCCAAGCTCGCGACTGATCTGCTGCAGGTAGCGCATCACGACGTGGCTGGTCGGCGGGTCGAGCGAGGCAACGGGCTCGTCGGCGAGAATGATCGACGGTTCCTGTGCGAGCGCTCGGGCAATGCCGACGCGTTGGCGTTGCCCGCCGGACAGGTCCGAAGCGCGGGTGTACGTCTTTTCGACGATCTCGACACGAGCGAGCGCGCGGGCCGCGATGTCGATGTCGGCCTGCGGGTACTTACCGATCAAGGTGCGCCAGGTGGGTACCTTGTGGAGGCGGCCCATCAGAACGTTCTTTAACACGGTGGTGCGATCGACGAGGTTAAAACCCTGGAAGATCATTCCGACATCGGAGCGCAGCTCGCGTAGGCCGGTGCGATTGAGCGAATGGACGTCGTTGCCGTTGACGTTCAGTTCGCCGGAGGTGAGCGGTACCAAGCCGTTGACGGCTCTGACCAGCGTCGACTTGCCTGCGCCGGAGAGGCCGACGATGACCACAAACTCACCGTCATCGATTTCGAGGTCGAGGTCCTTCATTGCCGACACCCCGTTGGGATACGTGACGTTGGCTTTGCTGAAGCGAATCATGTGTGACGACACCTGGAACTTGCGATTGTGGATGGGCTGATCATGACAGAGTTTCAGTTGGGGTCAGACCCCAACTGAAACTCTGGCGGGTCAGATCAGTCGAGGACGTCGCCGAGCTCGACTTCGAGTTCACGGATGACGTCGAAATCGGCGGAGTCGACTGGCACGAGGCCATCGATCTCGTAAAGCTCGTCGAGGACGGTGGCGCCTTCTTCGGTGCTTGCGATGTCAACGAACGCAGCCGTGATGGCCGCGACGAGGGAGTCGGGAAGGTCACCGGCAACGGCAAAGCCGTCGTTCGGGATCGGGCCGGACCAACCGAAGACAACGACCTTCTGGCCGACGTCGGGGCTGGTCTCTTCGATCGTCCCGCGAGCGTCGTTGAATGACACACCGACTGCGGCATCGCCGTCGTAGACAGCCTGGACCGAGCCGTCGTGGCCACCAGCGAACAGGCCGTTGATGTCATCGATGGGATCGATGCCAGCGTCGACGAGCTGCAGCGCCGGGATGGCGTAGCCGGAGGTTGAACCCTGGTCGACGAACGACACGGTCTGGCCTGCGAGCAGTGCCAGCTTGTCGGCACCGATCGGGCCGTCAGCGGCGCTTTCCGCATCAAGAACGCCGTTGCAGAACAGGAAGCCGTCTTCGTCGGCCACCGGTGTGTCATCGCAATAGGTGTCGGGGTCGTTGGTGAACCACTGCGTCACGTAGAGCAGCGAACCATAACGCTCAGCCTGCAGAATCAGCTCAGCGCCAGCCTGCTCCTCGGCTTGGACCATTTGGCGCGGTCCGAGACCGCCGGAAATCTGGGCCTGGCCTGACTCAAGGGCGACGATGACGCCCGAGTAGTCGGTCGGTACGAGTGCTTCGACTTCGATGCCAAGGCGCTCGCCGAGCATGTCGGCGAGGGGCTGCGCGGTTTCGATGAGGCCACCGGTCTCCTGGCTCGGGGTGAGCGTGAAGACGAGCTTCTCTGGCCAGCCTTCTCGGTCGACGTCGTCGGCCGGTGCTGCAGTGTCGGCTGGTGCTTCGGTTGCGGCAGGAGCCTCGGTGTCGGCTGGTGCTTCGGTTGCGGCAGGAGCCTCGGTGTCGGCCGGTGCGTCGGTCGTGGAGGCGGCATCATCGTCGCTGCCGCATGCGGCAAGTACCAATGTGGCGCTTGCGGCGAGTGCGACGAACGAACGTTTCGTCAGTGATCGGGTCATGTTCACGTCTTTCTGTTGCTGTTCATTGGTCAGCGCACCAACTTGAGTCGGTGCGAGGCGGGTGGTTTTTCCCCCTGATCACGGCGGCCCGCCCAGACCGTCGTTGCAGGACAAAGCTGAGGCTAGGTCAATCGGCTGTGTCAGTCGCGCAGTGAGATATCCGCTCGGTAACGATCGCGTGAAACTCTGCCCAATCATGAACGTCGACAGCGCCCGGCACTGGCTGGTTCCAGGGCCGAACGAATCGACAGATCAGTGCGTTGGGGCGATGTTTCACCAAGGCGGGAAGCACG
>JBLIMF010000271.1:0-3122 GCA_047638615.1 Gammaproteobacteria bacterium | reverse complement strand
ACACGAGCCCCGGATTCGTTGTTGGTGTGTTGATCGTCGGATTCTGGATCATCGCCAGCGTGTTGCCGGGGATTCTGACATCGTTCGACCCGAAAGAATTCGTCGAAGCAGGGCCCCGTGTGAAGCCTGGCAGCGAGGCGTGGCTTGGCACCGACAAGAACGGTTGGGATGTTTACACCCGAGTGATCTACGGAGCCCGCAAGATTCTCACGATCGCTCCGATTTCCACTGCTGCCGCCGTCGTTGTCGGCACGTTCCTCGGCCTCATCATGGGCTACTACAAGGGTTGGGTCGACGAAATTTTGAGCCGTGTGATCGAGGCGATTCTGTCGATTCCGATCATCCTTATGGCCATCGTCATCATCTTCACCTTCGGCCGTTCGACCACCGTGATCATCGGAACGATTGCGGTGCTCTTTGTGCCGGCGATCACTCGAACAATCCGTTCGGCGGCGATTGCCGAGTCTGACCTCGACTACGTCGTGTCGGCAAAGATGCGAGGCGAGTCGGGTTTCTTCATCGTCACCCGCGAAATATTGCCCAACGTGACCGGACTCGTGGTGGTTGAAGGAACCGTTCGCCTCGGCTACGCCATCTTCACGTATACGACATTGGCATTCCTCGGCTTCGTCGGTGGCAACATCACCGACGCTGACTGGGGTATCGATGTGTCGCAGAACTACGAACAAATCGCCCGCGAGATCTGGTGGCCGTCGATTTTCCCCGCAGCGGCAATTGCCAGCCTCGTCATTGGCGTCAACCTGATCGCTGACTCGATCGACAAGGCAGTGAACTCATGACCGTAACCGAATCCCAAACTCCCGAACCAGCAGATCTGGACGCTGCGCCAGCGCTGGCTATCGATGGCCTCGAGATGTCGTACGTCGTACGCGGCACACCGCGCAAGATTTTGCGCGGTGTAACGTTCGAGGTGCGCCAGGGCGAGGCATACGGCCTCGTCGGCGAGTCGGGCTGCGGTAAGTCCACCACGGCGTATGCCGCGCTTCGCTACCTCCCGAGCAACGGCGTGATCGACGCTGGTCGTGTGCTATCCGGCGGCGAGGAACTCACCGCGATGTCAGCCAAAGAGCTGCGTAAGTTCCGCGCAGAGCGTGCCTCGATGGTGTTCCAGGACCCTGTCCAGGCAGTCAACCCCGTGTTGAAGATCGGAACCCAGGTTGCCGAAGCGTTCCAAGTGATGGGTCAGTCGAAGGCTGAGGCCCGCGTCTCTGCCCTGGCCGCCTTGGAGCGAGTCCATATTGCTGCTCCGGAGAGCGTGATGGAGCGATATCCGCATCAGCTGTCGGGTGGCATGCTGCAGCGTGTGGTCATTGCCATGGGCTTGGCCTGCGATCCGACATTGCTGGTGCTCGACGAACCGACGACTGGGCTTGATGCCACGGTCGAGGCCGAAGTGCTCGACTTGGTACGCGAGCTCCGCTCTGAACTGAACTCGGCGATTCTGCTGATTGCCCACAACCTCGGCGTCATCCGCACCATGTGCGATCGCGTTGGCGTCATGTATGCGGGTCGCATTGTCGAAGAGGGCACCGTTCAAGAAGTGTTCGACAACCCGAGCCATCCGTACACCAAAGGTCTGCTCAACTCGATCCCGCGACGCGGTCTGCGCAAAACAGACAGTGAACTGTTTTCCATCCCGGGCGCGGCCCCACCGATCGGTGCCTCGCTGCCGAATTGCACGTTCGTCGATCGATGCCCCATTGCGACCGATCTCTGTCGCACTGACGCACCGCCGATCGTCGAACGTTCCGACGGGCACTGGACTCGCTGTCATCATGTCGACCGGCTGAACGAGGTCCCGGAACCTGAGAAGGTCACGGTCAAGTACGACATCGGAACCGAGCAGGTCATCGGGGTTGAAGGTGTCTCCAAGACATTCCGCCAACGTGGCCATGACGTTCCGGCGCTTGTTGGTGTCAACCTTGGCTTCGCTGAAGGCGAGACCCTCGGGCTTGTCGGCGAGTCCGGTTCTGGCAAGTCGACACTCGCGAAGACCATGCTCGGCGTCCACGCACCCGACGAAGGTGGCGCTATCACCCTCCGCGGTCGAACGATGGCCGACAAGGCAACTTCTCGAATTGACGAGTCGATACGAGCAATCTCGATGGTCTTCCAGAACCCTGATTCGGCGCTCAACCGTGCCTGGACGGTGCGGCGCATTCTGCATCGCAGTGTGGTGAAGTTGACCGGCATCAAGGGTGCTGCCGCGGAAAGGCGTGTCGAGGAAATCGCCGAGGGCATGCAGCTCTCCACTCGTCACCTCGATATGCGTCCACGGCAGTTGTCTGGCGGTCTAAAGCAGCGTGTGGCCATCGCTCGCGCCTTCGCGGGCGACCCCGAAGTGGTCGTTTGCGACGAGCCGACGTCGGCGCTCGACGTGTCGGTCCAGGCAGCGATTCTCAACCTGCTCGCAAAGCTGCAGAACGAGCAGCGCTCGAGCTACCTGTTCATCAGCCACGACATTGGTGTTGTGCGCTACTTGGCAGACCGCATCGCAGTGATGTATCTCGGTCGGATCATGGAGATCGGCGCGACCCAAACGATGTTTGAGGGTGTGAACCATCCGTACACCGAGGCATTGCTCTCGGCAGTGCCAAGCGTCGACGGTGTCGCTGAGCACCGGATTCCGTTGACCGGCAGCATTCCGTCGCCGGCCAACCCGCCGCCCGGCTGCGTCTTCCATACCCGTTGCCACCGCGCGATTGCGGGCCTCTGCGAGGTCACCGAGCCGGAGATGGTCGAGCTGTCGCCCGGTCACAGCATTAAGTGCCACCTCACCGTCGAGCAGCTCAACGAGCCACTCAAGGCTGACGTTGTCGCAACGCTGAGCTAACCGTTCCGGTTCCAGGTCAGCCGCTCGTCGGCTGACCTGGTTGCCCACTGACTCGTCAGTCGGCCATGACCCACTCGGCGCCATCAGCGGTGTCGCGCACTTCGATACCGGCAGCAATGAGATTGTCGCGAATGGCATCTGACACGGCGTAGGCCTTGTCGGTCCTGGCCGTGACGCGTGCCGCAAGCGCTGCTTCAACGACCGGGCCAAGAACCTCGCGGACGTCGCGCACTCCTGCAGTCGCTGCACCTCCGAGGCGCACGACCAT
>JBLIMF010000270.1:0-3123 GCA_047638615.1 Gammaproteobacteria bacterium | reverse complement strand
AAGGCTGACGCCGAGATCGGACGGATCGGACCGCCTCAGGTGTAGAAGGGGTTGGAGCCGGTGGCGTGATCGGTGAGGTCTTTGACCCGCTCGATCGCCGGCAACGCATCGACGAGCATCGTCTGCACACCATCGAGCATCGTCATCTTGCTCATTGAGCAACCGTGGCAGCCGCCGCCCATCGTGAGGAATGCGGTGCCCTCACTGTCGTGGCCAACGTAGGTGACGAAGCCACCGTGCGCAGCAAGCGCCGGGTTCACTTCGCCCGACACGAGCGCTTCGATTTCGGCCGACAGTTCGTCGTCGCTGGTGAGGCCTTCGATGCTCGGCGCTTCGGGCTTGTTCGGGTTGCGAATAACAAGGCCCTGCGTGGCGGTGTAGTCGAGCGTGGCGCCTGTCATCAACTCGACATCGTTGCCGGGGATGATGATCTTGAGACCTTCGTGCGTACGCACTTCGTCTTCGAATGCAGCCTTTAGGAACTCTTCGAACGACAGGTCGTACCGAAAGTCTTCACCAGGCGCCGAGGCCAGGCCGAGGCGCAAACCGAGTTCTTCACCGTCAGATTCTTCGTCACGCAACTCCGTGAGATGCTCCAGCGCCTCAGGCGTGACGGTGACGATCGGCTCGCTAGCGTTACCGCTACCAGAATCTGCCGCAAGTGCTTCGAGGTGGCTCATGATGAAAAGGCTACCGTCAGGCCTGTGAGCAGAAGCAGACTCGAGACCAACGACATGAGCGCCTACCTCAATGCGCTCCGCGCTGACGCCGATCTGATGTCGGCGGCAATCCGTACCGGCGACTCGAGCGCTCTGGTCGCAGCCTGCCCTGAATGGGATCTCTCGAAGCTGCTTGAGCACACCGGATGGGTGCACCGCTGGGCCACCGATGCAATCATCAACGGCACGGCACCAGCACGCGAGACCGACTTCGGGCCCGGCAACGACGAAAATCTGGCCGTCTGGATCGTCGAAGGGGCGGCTGCGCTGATCAACGCGATCGGCGCAACTGAGCCCGATGCTCCGACGTGGCATCCGTTCTCGCTCGAACAGCAGGTGTGGGTGTGGGCCCGTCGACAGGCGCTCGAAACCGCGATGCATCGATGGGATGCTCAAACTGCGATTGGGGTGCAAGCGGGGCTCGATCCCGAACTGTCGAGTGAAGGAATCCAGGAGTATTTCGAGTTGGGCCTCCCCCGAGTACTCAGCCGCGCCAAAATCGATCCCCCCGCTGTCAGCCTCCATGTCCACTGCACCGATGTCGACGGCGAATGGCTGGTGTGGGGCGAGGACGGCAAATACCGGATGCTGCCCGTGCACGACAAGGGCGATGCCGCGATTCGTGGAACGGCAGCCGACATTTGGCTGTTGCTGATGGGCCGCCTCGATCGCTCCGAACTCAACATCGTCGGCGACGCGTCCGCAGCCGACGCCTGGCTGGACCTACCCAATTGGTGAGCAGCACCGGGGCACATCAGCCGAAACACCCGGCGACGAGCCCGGCCCGACTGCGATCGATCGGGTTCATTGCTGTCGGCCTTGCCGTCGTCAGCTTCTCGATCAGCTCGGCGGCCATCAAGTGGTCTGAGTCGACTGGCTCGGTGATTGCATTCTGGCGAATGATCGGCGCCGTCGTCGGCTGGTGGATCATCGTCTTGGTCGCCCGGAAGCGCACCGGTCGCCCGTTGCCATCGCGTGAGACATGGAAGCTGGTCCTTCCTCCCGGCCTATTTTTCGGGTTGAACATCGCGATCTTTTTTACTGCGATCACTCGGACAAGCATTGCTCACGCCGAGTTCATCACCACACTTACCCCGCTTGTGCTTCTCCCCGCCGGAGCCGCGTTCTTCGGCGAGCGGCCGAACTGGGGCGCGCTAAAATTCGGGCTGATCTCGGTTGTCGGGATTGCTCTGGTCCTCGCCTTCGGGCCCGACGGAGGCGAGGCCACGCTCGGTGGCGACCTTCTTATAGTGCTCGTCATCGCCACATGGACGAGCTACATGCTGACCTCAAAGCGGGCTCGATCAAGCGGCGTCGACGTGCTTGATTTCATGGCCTGCATGATGCCGCTGGGCCTCATCACTGCAGGGCCAATCGCTGCGTCGATCGCTGGCACCAGCCTGTTCTCTCTGTCGGCTCGCGGCTGGTTCGTCGTGGCGCTCCTCACACTCGTCACCGGCATGCTGGCCCACGGATGCATCATCTTCGCCCAGCGCCACGTCCCGGTTGCAACGATCAGCATCATCCAGACAGGCCAACCGGCACTGTCGGTGTTCTGGGGTTTCGTGGTCCTCGGCGAGTCGGTCCGCTCACCGCAGATCGCCGGCATGGTCTTGGTCGTGGTCGGTCTGTCATTATTCGCGTGGGCGAGTCAACGACCGACCGCAGCGACTCCAAGCAGCGGCGTCACGCCGGCTGACATCGCTCAGCCGGGCTCAACGAGTTAGCAGAGCACCCTTCGCCAATCTGGCCCGAGCAGCAAGATCAGAGCCGGATCGGGCTTCATCATCGACACGTGCCAGGATGAGCCGATGAGGATCTTGGTCACGAACGACGACGGAATTCACGCCCCCGGGCTCCATGCGCTCGCAAACGCCATGTGCGATCTGGAGGGCGGGCACGAGGTCGTGGTCGCTGCTCCGGACTCAGAGTACTCCGGTGCAAGCGCAGCACTCGGTGCGCTCCACGAGATCACCCCGGTCATTCGTCCGGTCGATATTCCTGTGTCTGCTGCGGCCTCCTGGTCGGTCAGCGGCGCACCCGCGCTCTGCGTCATGTTTGCTCGGCTCGGCGCGTTCGGCGCTCCCTTCGACCTGGTCATTTCCGGTATCAACCCAGGCGCCAACGTCGGGCGTGCGGTGTACCACTCAGGCACGGTCGGCGCTGCGCTCACGGCTCGTAACGGCAAGATTTCCGGTGTCGCATTCAGCCAGGCCGTCACGGGCTACGGCGTCGAAGGCCAAGTGTGGAACCAGTTGGTTGATCAGCTCGACTGGCAAGCCTCGGCCAACATCGCTCGCACCTACGTACAGGGCATGGTTGACGACATGCCGACCGAGCCCGTGGTTGTCAACATCAACGTCCCTGATCGACCTGTCTCTGAGATGCTCGGCTGGCGCCACAC
>JBLIMF010000269.1:0-3205 GCA_047638615.1 Gammaproteobacteria bacterium | reverse complement strand
CCTGCTTGCAAAGCAGGTGCTCTGCCAACTGAGCTACGTCCCCAGAGGCGGAAAGGATGATATCGCCGCTCAGGCCCAGTCCACCGCGTGACTTTCGGCAAAGGCGTCAGGTAGACGCGCATCTCCCTCACGCCTCCGGCAGGATTCGCCCAACTTCTTCCGCCACACTGGGTCCATGGCCGACAAGTCCCCTCTCGATCTGCATTCTCCGATCGACTGGCTCAAGTGGATCGGTCGGAACGCAAAGCGCGTACTAATTTTTGTCCTCGGTGTCGCTGTACTCCTTGCGGGCATTGCAATGCTCGCCCTTCCGGGCCCGGGCGTCGTCGTGATCATCGTCGGCTTCGTCATCCTCGCCACCGAGTTCACGTGGGCTGAACGAGCGCTCGACAAGACCAGCGAGAGGGCTGCCGGCGCTGCAACCAAGGTCACCAGCAACAAAAGCGGTCAGCTGGCGCTCGCCGCGTCAGGCACCGGCATGATCGTGGCCGGCGTGCTCGTCGCCGTGTTCTTCAGCAACTTCCTCATCGTTGGTATCTCCATTGCCATCGCCGGTGTGATCGGCCTTGGAACGCTCCACCCGAAGGTCCAAAGCTGGATCGACGAGAAGGCGAATACCCCCTCCGACTGAGCAAGCGCCAGCGATCTCGTGAAGAGACTGCGCACTGGGTGCGCAGACATATCGCGAAAAGCGTCAGTCGTCTTTGAGTGCGACCGCGTTGGGGGTGACGTTCATCTTCGGCTCGTATTCGGCAAGGTCGACAGCGCGAGCGTCGGCGCGGATCGTGGCACGTAAGTCGACCCGACATGTGTCGCACGGGCCGTAGAACTCCTCATCCACCGGGGAAGTACAGCGCGGACAGTCAAAGGTCACGACAACCGCTCCGACCAGCTCGCAACCACATGAATCAATCGAGCTGCCGCAAACTTCACGCCAGCGACGTTACAACGCGTACGATCGACTGCGATGCCTCGCTCTCGTCCACCGATGTACGACGACGGCGGCGGCCTGCCAGATGTCGCACGGGGCGAACAGCGAGGTGGCTCCAGCCGTGGACGTGATCGCGACTCCGCTGATGAAGGTTTCGACGACGCACGACGGGGCGTCCCAAACTTTCTGATCCGCCGTGCGATCGTCGTTGGCGTCGTCGTCGCGCTCATCGCCGTCACGGCAATCGCAGCCGGCAGCCTGCTCGGAAGCGGCGACGGTGGCTCCGGGTCGGCTTTCGGCGACAGCGATTGGAACACCGCCGTATCAATCGACCAGAACATCGGCACCGTGGTGCTCACCGACCCCAAAGGTGAAGAAACAGGCCGGTTCCGGCTCGGCATCCAATCGATCACCGACAGTGCCGTCATCGGCTCGACGGTGATTGCTGCATCGACCGACAACGTTGCTGTGGCCGACCTGTCTGCCCCAGAGGACATCATCACCATCGACATCGAATCGGCTGGCGAACTCTTCCGTCCGTCCGGGACCGTCGCCACCGTCATCGCCCCAGACACGGGCCGGCAACGGGTGGTGCTCGTGCACGGACCGACTCACGAAGTGATCGACACAGCGGATCTCGACACGGTGCCCGGCGCCCGATACGACATCGACTTGGCCCGCAGCGACCCCACCGGACGCAACGTCTTAGTCACTGATTCAGGCAACTTTCAGAGCGTCCTGTTTTCGTTCGATCGTGATGCTCCCAGCTTCTTCCCGGGCTTGGCACTGGCGGTCAACGACTCGATCGTGGTCACCGCCCAAAACGTCGGCATGAATGCCAATGTCAATGTCTTCGATCACACTGGCGAAGCCGGCGTCACCACTCAGACTGCTTCGGTCCGAGCCGGAATGATTGCCGATGGCAGTGTCATTCTCATCGGCGTCGAAGGCGAGGTCCTCTCATTGTCGACGGCCAGCGGCGAAGTCACCACGCTTGACCCGCTCAGCATCGGCACGGTGCAGTCCGGCAACGTGGCACCTCGCGGCGATCGCCTCATCCTGAGTGGCGACCAAGGCACGGCGATCGTCGACGGCAATGGCATCGTGCTCGCCGACCTCCCTGGTGCCCAACCAACCACCACCGGCATCGACAAACTTGCGCCCCGCCGCAGTACGTGTGTGGTTCTCACTCGCGAAATAACCAACGAGGTCGTGGTCGTCGATCTCGACGACGGCGCCATCCGAGTCGAAGCCATTTCTGGGCCCGAAGTACTTGCTGCAGTCAGCGGCTGTCAGCCCGTCGTGCCAACATCAACGGGTTACCTGTCACTCACCGAAGACGCTGTGCAACCCGTCACGCTCGCAGGCGATGTGATTGCTCTTTCACCCGATGGCGGCACTCTCGTTGTCGAGAACAACAACCGCTTACTGCTCACCGACCGGGCCGTGCCCAACAGCGATCCAGCCGAGCCCATCGACATCGGTCGCGCGCGGCGCAGCGTTGCATTCGCCGACCTGTGATGTGTTCCATTCCGACCGACGGTCCCGTTTTGACCCGAGCGCAACAGAGCCGAGGGGTACAGAATATTTATGACTGACGAGTTCATCGAAATCGATCGCGGCGACACCGTCTGGCGGTTCGAGCGTGAGTTCCTCGAGTCCAACTGGACCTGCCTCTTCGGCAAGGGGTGCAAGGGCATCCTCGCCGAGCCAGCCGAAGAACTGAACCAAGGCTGCTGCTCGCTTGGCGCGCACTTTGGCGATGGCCCAGCGGGCCAAGCAGAGTCGAAGGAGGTCCTGGCATACGCATCGATGCTGACCCCAGAGAACTTCCAACACTTCGACCAGGCCCACGAAGCCGACACACCCGGCATGCTCGCCATCTACGGCGACAACGACCGCACCCACACGCGCATCATCGACAACGCGTGCATCTTCCTCAACCGACCTGGCTTCGCGGGCGGCGAGGGCTGTGCCCTCCACATCGCCGCAATTGAGTTCGACGAGTCGCCCACCGAATGGAAACCATCGGTTTGCTGGCAACTCCCCCTGCGTGTCGACTGGCAAGAAGTCAATGCCGACACGGAGACCGCAACGGTCCGCCGTTGGAGCCGCGCCGACTGGGGTAAGCACGGCGAAACGATGACCTGGTGCTGCACCGAGCGGTCCGAAGGCGGCGAGGCTTACTCCGGCACCGAGCAAGTAATCGACTCGCTCCGCGACGAAATTACTGCGCTCGCAGGCGACGCGGTCTACGTGGAGCTCCGCCGCCGC
>JBLIMF010000268.1:0-3240 GCA_047638615.1 Gammaproteobacteria bacterium | reverse complement strand
TGATCGGGATGGAGCTGCTGACGGACAACAGAGTGGATGCCGTCGGCGCCGACGAGCACCTCGCTCGATACCTCAATGTCGACGTCCGAACGGCGATCCCTGAACGTTGCTGTAACCAGATCGTTGCGCTGGTCGAACGATGTGAGGCGTCTGCCCGTGTGGAATCGCTCGGGGCCGAGCCGGTCCAGGGCGGCCTGCCACAACAGCATCTGCAACTTGCCGCGATGGATCGAGAACTGCGGCCAAGGATTTCCGGCGGCGAGCCCCCGAGGCTCCTCCCAAATGCGGATCCCATCACGCGACAGGAAGGCCAGCGCCTCGGTTCGAACTCCGGCGGCGTCAAGAGCTGGCAGGAGCCCAAGGTCGTCGAGCACGCGCACCGAGTGCGGCAGCACGTTGATGCCGACGCCCAATTCAGCCGGCTCGATGACCGACTCGAACACATCGACTTCATGGCCGGCGCTGTGCAGGCACATGGCCGCGACGAGCCCACCGATTCCGCCACCAGCAATCGTTACCGAAGTCATGCCGACAGTGTGGCGCACCTGCGCCGTTCAGCTATCAGTCGCGAACAGGCGGCGAGAAGCCGTCGGGGATGACGAGGTCGTCAGGCGACAGTTCGCTGATCGACGACTTCCCCATGCCCATCAGGTTCGAGTCGATGCCCATCCGGAGCACATCGAGCACGTTCTCAACGCCAGCCTGGCCGTTGGCAGCGAGACCCCACAGGTAGGAGCGGCCGATCATGACGGCCTTGGCGCCGAGCGCCACTGCCTTGACGACATCAGAACCACGGCGGATGCCGGAGTCCATGACGACTTCAACTTGGTCACCGACGGCTGCGACGACCTCGGGCAGGCAACGAATTGGTGCCGGGGTGCCATCGAGGTTGTTACCGCCGTGCGTTGACACCGAGATCGCTGATGCGCCAGCATCGACTGCCTTGCGAGCTTCGTCGGCCCGGTTGATGCCCTTGACCATGAAGGGGCCGTCCCATTGCGCACGGAGCCAGGCGACGTCGTCCCACGACGGGGGAGGGGTGCCCATCCAGGTGCCGTATGCGTCGAAGAAGCCGGGAACGGGATCGTTGGAGGATACGCGGAAGTTCGGCGTACCGAGCTGTGGGATCCCACCGGACTTCAGCCAATCGATCAGCCACCGCGGCTTGATGATTGCTTCGGGTCCGTGCTTGATCATGGTCTTCAGGTCGATTGCCTCGGGGATTGCCGGGCTGCCCCAGTCACGACTGTGCACGAACGACCAGTCGAGTGTGAGGATCATGCCAACAGCGCCAGCGACCTTGGCGCGTTCCATGCGAGCGACCATCGAGTCACGGTCACCGGCCCAGTAGATCTGGAAGAACGTTGCTGCGCCCGTGGCCATCACTTCGTCCATCGGCTTCGACGAGAACGAGCTCAGCCCCATCGGGATGCCACGGGCCAAAGCGGCTCGAGCGACGGCGACCTCGCCGTCGGGGTGCACGGCCTGGACGCCGGTTGGCGAAATGATGACGGGCATCGACAGGTGCTGGCCCATCACTTCGGTTTCCATCGACCGCTCGGCCGATTGGCCTGCAGTGATTGGGCGCAGGCCAAGCTCGCTGAACGCGGCGACGTTGTCGTCCTTGGTCAACCCGGCCTCGGTGCCCGCAATCAGCGCACCGTATACGGACTTGGGTAGGCGACGCTTGGCGCGCTGCTGTGCAACGGCGATGGACTCGAACCAGGGATTTGCCACGCCGTCAGTGTACGAATCGCCAGTGTCGCGACGGCAATTTCAGCGACAGTGTCTGACTAACGTCACGCAGCGGTCAGCTTTCGGCTTCGAGCATGGCGGTCAGGAGCTCGCCAATGCCTTCGGGGAGCAGGGTTTCCATTGGTGTCTCGTCTGCCTCGGCCAGGTTGGCGAGCGTCAAGACGACATCATTCGGATCGAGCTGGTCGGTCAGAACGATGTCGCGGACCATTTGGTTGGTGGCGTGGGTGGCATCGTCGCCAGCAGCAATGTGCTCGGTAATTCCGTCCACCATGCGGTCATTGAAGCCCGTGTTGTATGGCCCCGGGTTGACTTTGCAGACGTCGACGCCGTGAGGCGCGAGTTCGCCACGCAGGCTTTTCGTGAATGCTTCGACTGCGTGTTTGGTCATGCAATAGGGCGACGTGAGCGGCGAAGCGAGAATGCCCGCAACCGACGACACGTTGATGATGCGGCCCGAGCCGCGTTCGATCATTCCTGGTGCGATTGCCTGGCACATTTCGACCATGCCGAATACGTTGACATCGAAGATGGCGCGAACTTTTTCCATCGGCACGTTGATCATGGGGGCCATCACGCCCATGCCGGCGTTGTTGATGAGCACGTCGACGCCAAGGTTGGCCGTGGCTGCGATGTCGTCGGACGAGGTGACGTCAAGCTTCATCGTCGTGAGTTCAGGATGCTCGGCGGCGAGCGCATCGGCCTGCTCGAGAGTTTCCGTTGCAGCAATCACGGTGTGCCCCCGTGCGGCCAGCTCGATGGCGGTGCCCTTTCCGAATCCAGAGCCTGCACCGGTGATCAAGATTGTTCGCTGCGTCATCTCGGCAGCTTTGCATGTTTGGGTTGATATGGGTGACCCCCGGCACCGGTGCCGAACGACACCGGTGCGGCCGTCGGGTCTGGGGCTGGCGCTGCCGATACTTATTGAGTGAGAATCGACCAGCACCCCACGATCGGCCAGCGGCTTCGTCGCCGCGCCTGGTCGCGCGCCGGTGCCGTCGCCGCAGTCGTCTCGAAGGGCCCGCCTCGCCGCGTCCTGACCTTTTCGACTCGTCTCCTCCTCTTGGTTGCAGGTTCCTGTTTGATCGCGGCGTCCGTTGCAGTGACGCTCTGGACCGAGCTTGGCCCTGGCCCGCTCGATGTGTTCATCGGTGCGATCCAGGCGCGTACCGGCCTCCCGCTGACCGTTGCCGTGTGGGCAACCGTGGGATCGCTGATCCTCGGCGCGTGGGCGCTGGGTCGGCGGCCGGGCTTCGGCACGCTGCTCTCGCCGTTCCTGATCGGGCCGGCGCTGCAGTCGGTCCTCGCCGCCCTCGAAATGTTCGAGGCGCCGACGTTGCTGATCGTGCGGATCGCCTTCCAACTCGTTGCCATCGGTGGCATCGGCATTGGGGCCGGGGCACTCATCGTGTCGGGCTTGGGTGCTGGATCAGGGGAGTTGCTGGCCGCGGCTGCATCTGACCGTGTCGGACGCCCGGAGTCGCT
>JBLIMF010000267.1:0-3304 GCA_047638615.1 Gammaproteobacteria bacterium | reverse complement strand
CAGGTGACCGATTCGTGCAAAGACAACGGCGGTTTCTATCTCGGTTCGATTGGCGGTCCTGCAGCACGCCTGGCACTCGACAACATCAAGAAGGTCGAGGTGCTCGAATACCCCGAGTTTGGGATGGAAGCCATCTGGAAGATCGAAGTCGAGAACTTCCCAGCGTTCATCATCGTCGACGACAAAGGCAACGATTTCTACGCCAACGTACGCTCCGAAGCGTCGATGCCTATCTCGTTCTCGGAGCGATAGCCAGGTCGCAGACCTCAGCAGGCCTCAGCAGGCCCATTTGGTCAGCCCGAGATCTCGCCTGCCAGGTCACCAAGCCGTCGCTCGCCCGCAGGTGTTTGCCCACCGTGGTTGAGAAACGACGTCATTGCGTCGCGCGAGTCGGCGTTGCCGAGCAGGCTGCTGAACGCCGTCGCTTCGGCGAGGAGATCGTCGCCAAATTCCTGTTCGGCACGAACGATGCTCGCCTTGGCTGCAGCCACCGCATCGCGGGGAAAGCCGGCAATCCGCCCAGCGAGCCGGTCGACGTACGGGCCAATCTCGGTCGCCCGCAGCACTCGGTTGATCATGCCCCACTGTTCGGCAGTCGCTGCGTCGATGTCGTCGCAACCGAGAATGATCTCGAGCGCCCGTCCACGACCGACCAGCCGCGGCAGCCGCACCGTTCCGGTGCCACCGGGGATGATGCCCAGCGCAACTTCTGGCTGATTGAACACCGCCTGCTGTGTTGCGAACCGCATGTCGCAACTCATCGCGACTTCGTTGCCACCCCCGCCGACACGTCCCTCGATGACCGCGATCGTCGGCTTCGGCATTGTCCGCAACGTCTCGCACATCCGATGGAATCCGGGAGGCTCGCTCGGTGGGGCTGTATCGGTTGGAAAACCGAGGATCGCCTCGACGTCAAAATGGGCAATGAACCATTCGGGATTGGCCGACCGTAGTACGACGACTCGGACGCCGGTATCGATGGCGAGCTCGTTCGTCAACTTGGCCAACTCGACGAACACATCTGTTGTCATGAGGTTAATCGGCGGGTGATCGATCACGACCGTGGCAATGCCGCGGCCGTCGACGGTGAGTGTGATGGCTGACATAGCCCAACGCTAGACAACCGCGAACACGCCGCCCGAAAGCTCAGTTCAAGACAAGCGGTGCAGTGAACAACATGACGACTGCACCCACGATGTCTCGGTCATGCCATGGAGACGAGGTCGAGCCATTCCTCGGAGTAGTAGTCGACATCACCATCGGGCATCAGCAACACCTTCGTGGGCTGCAGTTCTCGAACGAATTCCTCGTCATGGCTGACCAGGATGATCGCGCCGGGCCAGTCGACAAGAGCAGTCGCCACGGCCTCACGCGACGGCGGATCGAGGTTGTTGGTTGGTTCGTCGAGCAGAAGCACGTTGTTCCGACCGACCATCAGCATCGACAGCGCCAGCTTCGTCTTTTCACCGCCCGAAAGCGTTCCCGATTCCTGGAACACTTTTTCGCCGGACAACCCAAACATACCGAGCAGGCCACGGAGTTCTGTTTCGCCAAGCTGGACTTCGGGCGGGACGGCCTCACGGATGTTGTCGAGGAGCGACTCGTGGACCTTGAGATTGTCGTGTTCCTGGGCGTAGTAGCCAGCGTGCACCTGATAACCCCACTTGAACTGGCCGAGGTTGGCCTCGGTTTCGCCCGCAAGGATTCGGAGCAGGCTGGTCTTGCCAGCACCGTTCAGGCCGAGGACCAGGAGACGTTCGCCTTTGCCGAGGTCAAAGTTGATGTCTTCGAAAATCGGTGGGCCGCCGTATCCCTTGCACAGCCCCTCGGCCGTGATGACCGTGTTGCCGCACTTCGGCGGCGGCGGGAACCTGACCGACATGGTCTTGCCCGCTCGCGGCCCGTGTACTCGTTCGCCTTCAAGGCGAGCAATCCGCTTCTCGACGCTGTGCGCCATAGCTGCCTTCGTCGCCTTGGCACCGAAGCGATCGACGACGGTTTGCAGCCGGTCGATTTCCTTGCCCTGCAAGATCGCCTTCTTCGCGAGGCGCGTCTCGTCGTCGGCACGAGCCCGTTTGTACTGGGTGTACGTGCCCTTGTACTCGAAAATCTCACCGACAGCGTGCTCAGATGATCGGTCGAGGTGGATCACTCGGGTGATTGCCTCGTCAAGCAGTTCGAGGTCGTGGCTGATGACGAGCAGCGCGCCTTTGTATTCTCGCAGGAAGCCGAGCAGCCAGATCTTCGCGTCGATGTCGAGGTGGTTGGTCGGCTCATCGAGGCACAGGACTTCGGACCCGGCGAAAAGGATGCGGGCGAGCTCAATCCGGCGTCGCTGGCCGCCGGACAACGTGCTGATCGGCTGGTCGAGCCGTTCGTCTTCGATACCCAGCCCGGCCGCCATTTGCCGCGCTTCGCTCTCGGCCGCATAGCCACCGTTGGTCCGGAACGACTCTTCGGCGTTGACGTAGCGGGCGACATTGCGCTCGTCCGGGTTCTCTTCCATGGCGATGCGCAGCTTCTCGATGCGCGTCACTTGGTCGTCGATCCCGCGGCCCGACAGGATGTGGGTCACACAAGAACGCCCATCGAGCGCCGAGTCGATCTTTGGATCCTGCGGGAGGTATCCGAAGCCGCCTTTGGTGACAACACGGCCAGACTTTGGTTCGTTGGCACCGCCGAGCACCTTGAACATTGAGGTCTTGCCGGCGCCGTTGCGGCCCACGATGCCGACCTTGTCCCGCGCCATGACGGTGAAGCTGGCGTTTTCGACCAGGAGTCGACCACCTACTTCCACCGAGATTGCTTGCGCTTGGAGCATCAGGCCAGGCTACGGTCGATGTTCGTGGTGACCCTGCTCTCGGACCGAACGGTCTGAGCAACTATGTCACTCACGCTTTCGACCGAGCGCCCCCACTTGAGCTTCCACATGGCCCGCCCGCCGAGCGAGCAGCAGTCGCTTGTCGGTTCAACGACCGCATTGCCCTGGGTCGTTGCGGGTTGCCTCGTAGCGGCAGCTGCGTACGTTGTCGTTGACGATCCTGGCGACGGCAACGGCGTTCTCACTCCGTGCCCGATCCGTGCGCTGACCGGCCACTGGTGCCCCGGGTGCGGGCTAACGCGGGCCACACATCACTTGTTTCGCGGCAACGTTGCCCAAGCCTTTTCGTTCAACGCCTTTGTGCCAGCGGCCCTTGCCACGTTGGTGCTGCTGTGGGCCACGTGGCTGATGGTTGTCACCGGCCGAGGCGTGCCAAAGTTCATCCTCCGTCTGAGGCCAGCGGCGTACGTGAGCGCTGCGTTC
>JBLIMF010000266.1:0-3309 GCA_047638615.1 Gammaproteobacteria bacterium | reverse complement strand
ATTATGGAGGGCGTTCAGGCCGGGATGTTCTGCAACCTGGGACGCGGCGACGTTCCCATCGGTGCCATCGTCACCGAACTCGAAGCTCGCGGGTACGACCAGTGGTACGTACTCGAACAAGACGCCGCCATTACCTCGGATGAACCCGAGGTCGGTGCCGGCCCCATTCTCGATGTTCTCGCGAGCATCGAGTTCCTCACGGGGGTCGAGGCATCCGCCTCGGCTGACGAGGAAATCCACACCTAACAAGGGGAGAACATGAAGACATCAAAGAAACTGCTGGCACTCCTGCCCGCACTTGCACTCGTTGCCGCATCTTGCGGCGGCTCGGACGACAGCACCAGTGAGGGTTCCACCGACACTGCCGCATCCGCCGATTCGGCAGCACCAGCTGCGACTGACGCTCCTGAAGAGGTCGGTCAGACCCAGGCCAGCGATCTCACATTCCACATGATCACCCACTCCGACGACGGCCCGTTCTGGTCCGTACTGAAGCGTGGCGCAGACGCGGCTGCCGGAGACCTCGGTGTCACGCTCGTCTGGAAGCCGGGCGTCAACGACGCACAGGTCATGGTCCAAGACATCGAAGCTGCGATCGCAGAAGGCTCCGACGGCATCGCCGCATCGCTGCCCGACCCCGACGCACTTGTTGGCCCGCTCCAGGGGGCCGTCGGGGCCGGCGTCCCAGTCATCACGCTCAACTCGGGCTCAAATGATTACCAGGAAATCGGTGCACTCACGCACGTCGGGCAGAGCGAAGTCATTGCCGGCAACGGCGCAGGCGCACGTTTCAACGCCGCAGGCGCGACCAAGATCCTCTGTGGTCAGCAAGAGCAGGGCAACGTTGCTCTGACCGAGCGCTGTGAAGGCCTCGCCGAGACCTTCGAAGGCGAAGTCGTCATCGAATTCATGGGTCTCGACGCCGACACGAGCGAGCAGCAGAACACGATCAACGCTGCTCTGGCTGCCGACACCGACATCGACGGCTTCATGGGCGTTGGCCCGGTCATCACCCTCTCGGGCTTGCGCGCAGCGCAGGACCTTGGTCGTGACCTGACCATTGGTGGATTCGACCTCACGCCGGAACTGATCGGCGAGATCGAGGCCGGCAACATTGCGTTCACCGTTGACCAGCAGCAGTACCTTCAGGGCTACATGCCCGTCCTGCTTCTTTTCCTCAATGTCACCAACCAGAACACCCTCGGTGGCGGCCTCCCCATCCTCACGGGCCCCGGCTTCGTGACTCCGGAGAACGCTGCAGAGATCCTGGCGCTCAGCGAAGTGGGCACCCGCTGATCACTCAGCAATTCCTGAATACCGCAATACCGAAATACCGCAATATCGCAATACCGCAATGAGCACCCTGTTGTGGGGTGAGGGCATGGGGCCCTTACCCCGCACCGGTGTGCCGCTATTTCTTAGATCTCTGCGATCGACATCACTGCCTTTTGGGGGACCCGTGAGCGAACAAGACACTCCGACCGACGCGCCGAGTGCCGTTGTCACAACGTCGGCGGTCGACGCCTCCGACTCATTGGCCCCGGCGGCCGACGAGCGACTCCTGTACCGCTCGATCTTTCAACGACTTTTCATCCGTCCCGAAGTGGGCGCGATCATCGGAATCGTCGGTATTTGGACTTTCTTCTGGGCCGTTTCCGAGACTTTCGGCACGGTCGGCCAGACCTTCGGTTGGCTCGACACTGCGTCCACCGTCGGGATCATGGCGGTAGCCGTGTCGATGCTCATGATCGGTGGCGAGTTCGACCTGTCGTCGGGTGCCATGACCGGCGCTATGGGCATGCTGATCATTTACCTGGTCAAAGAGACTGGCGAACTCGGTGGACGCGGCTTCCCGCTCGTCATCGCCATTCCGATCTCGTTGCTGGTCGCGCTCGGCATTGGTTACCTCAACGGCTTCGTCGTGGAGCGGACCGGCCAGCCGAGTTTCATCATCACGCTCGGAACCTTTTTCGCACTGATCGGCCTCAAGCTGGGCCTCGCCAAGCGCTTCGTCGGCCAGATCCAGATCGGCCGCACCGACGAAGCGGCCGACTTCGACTTCTTCCGAGTGATCTTCGCCGCCGAGTGGGAGCGCAACACCCACGAGCTTGAAATCCGCGATGCCCTCTATATCGGGTGCATCGCTGCTGGCTTCGCCATCCTGACGCTCGCAATCAGCGAGCTGTGGTTCAAGCGGCGTGAGGACATGCAGCCGGCAGGCTTGGGTATTTTTCTTGTCGGCGTCGGCCTCGCTGCGGGCGGTCTGCTCGGGCTGCACGCAACCGACGGCACCGCTGCCAACGCAGCCCTGGTGGCGGTGATGGCCATCGGCGGCTTCCTCGGTCTTTTCGGTTGGGCCACCTGGCGTTACGAGCCGTCCGTTGATCGGCGAGCGTTGTCGCTCGATTTGCAGATGCGGCGTCGCTTGGGCCTCGGCATTGCGGCGATGGTCCTCAGCTTTATCGTTGCCATTGCTATTGACTCGTCGTCAACAAACCAGATCTTCTTCCCCTTCACCACGCAAGGTGTGCGCGTTATTCTGTTTCTCGTCTTTGCTGGCATCGGCATCGGCTTGATCGCGATGGCCTCACAAGCAGCGCTGTCGGTGAACGCTGCCACCAAGTTCCTGGTGACGTCGGTGCTTTCTCTGGCGATCGGCATCGTCGCTCTCACCGTCTTCGTCGACTCGTCCGACACGAAGTTCCGAGGGTCGCTTTTCGGAGTGGTGCTCGCAGCGGCGGTCACGGTCCTCATCTGGGCCGTGCTCACGTTCCGCTTTGAAGAGCGGCGAACCGGATCGGCACGCGCTGACCATCTCGGGGCGCGGTTGATGGCGCTCGGTTCGGTGCTGCTATTCGTTGGTCTCGCATTCCGCATGCTCTTCATCACCGCTGAAGAGTTGATCGCAGGTGTGCCGCCGGCCAAGACCTCCGTGCGACTGCTGTGGTTCATCTTGTTCACGATCGCCATGATGTGGGTGCTGGCCCGTACCCGTTTCGGCAGTTGGACCTTCGCTGTCGGCGGCAACAAGGAGGCGGCTCGCCAAGTGGGCGTCCCGGCCGCCGGGACCAAGACTCGGCTGTTCATGCTGGTGTCGGTCGCAGCGTGGTTCGTTGGATTGCTCGTCGCCTTCCGTATCAACTCGATCCAGGCCAATAACGGCGACGGCCAAGAATTCATCTTCATCATCGCCGCGGTTGTCGGGGGCACGCTGCTGACCGGTGGTTATGGCACCGCTTTTGGCGGCGCTATTGGGGCATGCATTTTGTCGATTCCGGCCATCGGAATTTCGAGCGCTCGTTGGAACAC
>JBLIMF010000265.1:0-3330 GCA_047638615.1 Gammaproteobacteria bacterium | reverse complement strand
ACACCGATGCCCATAATAAGCGCAGGAGTTTCCCAGCCTTTGAAGCTGTGGATCGTCGACCCCTTGACGGCGGTCGTGGTCGGGGAGAATCGGTACTTTCGGCGACGTCGAGCGTCGTCGGGATCCCGGCTAAAGATGTGGTGGACCTGGTAGCCAGCGGCTTCGATTTCACGAGCGGCGGCAACACCGTCGTGGTGGTAGTCACAAAGAAAAGTGACGTCGCCAGGGGACAGCGTCGGGTTGTCGCGAAGGACTCGGACGACTTCCATACCAATGACCAGGCCCATATCTTTAACCTGGTCGATCGTGTACCACCGGCGAATCGAACCGGCCATCGGGCCGGTCACATCGTCATGGTCTGCTGCCGCAGTAGGCACGAGCCGGTCACCGGTGAGGTGATCGGCAGCAAATGCGCTGGCAAGTTGCATCAGGTCGTTCGGCATGCGGTACGAGCCCGTGAGCTCGACCCAAGGGTGCAAGAACCCGGCTGCCTGCATTGCAGGCTCATCGAGCCATGCACCTCGTTCGTACAGATCGAGCGTCGGATCGGTCATCAGCAGCATCTCGCCGCCAGCAACCAATGTGTAGTCATGCAGCAGGTCCCACCAGCGAATGATGAAGTCCTGGCCCTCGTCGATCAAGATCGCGTCGTAGCGATCTTCGTAGCCGGCTTCGAGCACCGCCAATGCCTTCGAGACGATTGCCTGCGCCCAGCGGACACCTTTCGGCGTTTTGGTGACGTGGCCGCCGATTTCGGCGTCTTGCACCACGCGCGTGCAATAGGAGTGGAAGTTCGTACAGGTGACAGCCGTCGGATTCGTACCGTATTCCATGCAGCGGTCTGCGACGAGCGCGGACAGACGATTCGACAGCGTCACGTTGAACGACAACACAAGGACGCGTTGGCCCTGAGCAGCCAAGCGTGCGGCGCGAGCTGCGAGCCCAAACGACTTGCCGGAGCCGGCTGTGCCTCGAAAGCGACGTACAGCCACGTCGTCCGGGTTCACCTCGATCTCGTACGCGTTGGCGCTGCGCTTCACCGGAACGGAACGTTCGGCGGGGCGTTCGGACGGGGCGATAAGTTGGCGGACCCGGGCGATTGATTGCGGAAGCGGATGTGGGCACCCGGTACCGATGAGGATTCGCTCGAGTTGCGAGCTCAGCGCCTCAGCGCCCCACACCTCGACGTGGCGTTGTGAGTCGTGGCAGTGTCGGGCATCGAGGAGTTGGTTGGCTTCGGCGTCGGAAAGCAGCGGAGCGATGACTGCTGAGCGGACCACGTTGGTTGGTTCTGTACTGTCGGAGGGGAGTGCGTACGAGCGGTCGAAGATGTTGTTGCGGTGCCTGTGGGCAACGAATCGCGGGCTGTTGGAGATCGAGATTTCGGAGCCGGCTGCATCGGTGGTGCGCAGGACGCCGTCGCTGCTGACGTGACGAGTACCGGGGGCCCAGTCGAGCGAGGTGATCGCGGAGACCCCGTACTCATCATGAACGGCGAGAAAGTCGATGATGTCGAGGCCCAGTCGAGGCCGTGTGTAGACCGTCCAACGCTGGTCCAGGCTGTTGAGCGCGTGCGCCACCAAAAGCGCCGCTCGGTCGAGCGGTTCGAGCAATTGCTCAAGATCGGTGAGCGCAGGGCGCATGACAGCCATGCCCCAGTATCGGTGTTTTCTGCCCTGGTCTTGAGGAGGAGGCCGCGCGAAACCTGTGAAAGTGCGCTGCACAGGCCAATGATCGCGCCGCGCCGCGCCGCGCACGTGGCGCAGGCGCTGGGCTGGGCCGGGCTGGAAATCTGCTTGGGACCCGGCCTGTTGTTCGTCGATCTCATTCCCGTGACGGGTGATCTACACAGCGTGCTGAGGCGCTCCGCTTCGTCAACCGACCTGGTCGTTCCGTCATTGTTAGCCAGCGATTCCCTGGGGTGGTTGCTGCGATCGCGGCCATCCTGGCGTCGGCGGGATGGCTCGTCCGTCGAACCGCTCATGAGCCAGGTGCTTCGCCGGATCGCTCCGATCGGCCGTTGAACTTCGTAGTCTGAGGCGGTGCGCATTCACCCCTCGCTGGACAGTGCAGTCGCCTCCACCCGTGCTTCGATCGCTGATGGAGGCAGGAGTGAGTGAGCTGACACTGCTCGCACAGTTGACCGACACACATGTGATCGATCCCGCAACGACCGAGGTCTTGTATGCGGATCACAACGCTCGGCTGACTGCCGCCGTTGTGTCGATCAACGCAGAGTCGCCTGAAGTCGACGCCGTGATCGCCACCGGTGACCTTGTCCAGTGGGGGACTCCTCGCGAGTATGAGGAGCTGGTCGAGTTGCTCGCACCGCTCTCGGCGCCGGTGCTCCCGCTCCCAGGGAATCACGACGATGGCCATTTGCTGCGCGATTACTTTCCCGACCACCCGTGGGCTGATGCCGATCACAGTAGCTGGGTGGCCAAGGTCGGCAAGGCGCGAATCATTGGCCTCGACTCGACTCGGGCAGGCGAATCAGGTGCTGAAATTGACGCTGAGCGGCTCGCGTGGCTCGACGCTGCGCTCGGCGCCGATCACTCAGGGCCAACACTGCTGGCCATGCACCACCCGCCCTTTAGGTCGGGCATCGATTGGATGGACCAGGCTGGCTTCATCGGCGTAGACGCATTCACCGAGGTGATCTCGGCACACCGCATCGATCGAGTGCTGTGCGGCCACCTGCATCGGCCAATGTCTGCTGTTGTTGGTGGCCATCTTGCCGAGGTCGGTCCGTCGACGGCCGTTCACATCGAACTCGACTTGGCTGCGGGCGCACCTCGACGCGTGATCCTGGACCCAATCGGATACCGGCTACTGGCGATTTCGTCGGACGACGCCGAACACGTTGACTGGACCGTTGTCGGCCATACCCGGTACGTCGACACTGGCCACCTGGCGTTCGAACCGGATTGGTCGGACTGAGCTGATCGATCAGCGAGCTGCGGGAGACGGAAGCCCGCGGGTCGCTGCGACATCGTCGTCACGCAAGCGCAGGCTGATCACGATGGCCGGCACGATGAGGAGGCCGCACATGAGAAACCCGGCCTGGTACGCGCCGAGCCGATCGGCGGCTGGAGCGGCGTCGCCACCGACCGACGACAAACGGGCTGCGATCACGGTGACAGCAATGGCAACGCCGCCCGTGTACGCGATCTGTCGCACCGTGTTGAACACCGACGTCGCCCGCCCAGTGTCGGCGAGCGACGTTGTTGCGTAGACCGCCGTTTGGATTGACACGAACACCAAGCCGACCGATGCGCCACGTCCGAATGAGAGCACTCCGAGTACCTGCACCGGTGTCTGGAGGGTGGC
>JBLIMF010000264.1:0-3358 GCA_047638615.1 Gammaproteobacteria bacterium | reverse complement strand
TCAGCCTTCAGGGATCAGCCTTCAGGGATCAGCCTTCAGGGATCAGCCTTCAGGGAAGAGGATGTCGACCCGTGGACCCCACACCGACCTGGCACCTTCGTGGCCAGTGCGAATCAACCAGACGGTGGCCAAAATTCCCAAAACTGCCGCCACCGCTGCAATGGTTTGCCGAGCAACCATGTTCGAGGCCACCGCCTCCAGGAACCCGACTCGAACGCGCTCCACTCGTTCCAGCACCGTCAGCAGTCCGAACACTGCAAACCACCCCAAGGTCATCAGGAACGTCGTCTCCGCCAGGTCCTGATGCTTTGAAATGTCGACTGCACCTGCACCGTTTGCCCGGTCGTACGCCGCGATCAGTGCTTCGCCCGACTCTTTTGCCCCGAACAGCAGGACGACGATGACGAACAGACTGCCAACCATCCACCAGCCCGCGCGAGCACGCCAGGCCGGCTTGACAACCAGCACAACCGTGGCAATCGCAGCGATCGGCAACAACACGATCGGTGCGTGAATCAACAGTGGATGGGCGGGGAGGTCGAACAGCTTGTCAAACATGATTCGCAGAGTAGATCAAAGGATTCGAGCGGCGAGCTCCTGAACCGCCGCAAGATCACGCCCGGGCCACATCGTCACGATGTGTCTGTCGACGCCCGCCTCAAGCAGATCCAGAGGTCTGGCACCAAGATCGTCACCTGGTGCAAAGAAATCGAGGACGCTGACTTCGAAACCGTCCGGCAGCTCAGCGGACGCAAGCCGTTCAAGTTGATCAGCCAACCGTGAGGTCCGACGAATGTTGACGCCGTCGGCCAATTCGATTGCGACTTCGATGGTGGCCCACGACGATGCGCCGACGATCACCGGCGGCATTGGCGCTCCATCGGTCACTGCGTCGAATCCGTCGGCACTCCAGATCCGTCGAAGCTGACCAATCGTGTTGTTCAGCATCGCCTGGCGTGTTGCCAGATCGCCGAGCTGCTTACCGACCATGTTGTGTTCGATAGCAAAGCGCGAGTCCGGTGCCGCTCCTGCGCCAACGCCGAGCCGAACGCGCCCTGGCGCCAATGACTGGACCGAGTTGATTCCGGATGCAAGCTGCACGGCGTGCCGGTTTGTCACGTTCGCGACCAGGACGCCAAGATCGACATACTCAGTCACCGCAGCCATGGCACCAAGACAGACGAACGGATCGCGCGACCACGGGGCATCGACGACGTTGCCACTGAAGTGGTCGGTCACCCAGACCGCCCCAACGTCGGCCGCGTCCGCAGCCTTGGCCACGGCAAGCATGTCTGCCAAGTGCGCTCCGAAAGGGTTGATCACCAAGTCGGTCAGCACCCTTGCACTCTACGCTGCAGAGGTGAGCTCCGATTCGACCACCGGCCCCGCCATCGACGTGGACAGCTACCTCGAAAGGATCGGCTTCGGCGGCACCGTGCGCCACGATCGGGCCACCTTGGCCGATCTACAACAACTACACATGACGGCCGTTCCATTCGAGAATCTCGACATCGTTGACGGCCACGGCGTCACGGTTGATGCGCAAACCAATGTCGACAAGATTGTCGAGCAAGGCCGGGGCGGCTGGTGCTTCGAACTGAACGGCGCGTTCGCTCTGCTCCTCGAAGCGCTTGGATTTCGCGTCCTCAGGCTCGGCGCTGCAGTGCTGCTCGACGGGCCGACTCGCGTGATCGACCACCTCGCGCTCGAAGTCCAGGTCGACCGGCCGTACCTCGTCGACATCGGCTTCGGCGACAGCTTCACCAACCCGATCGATCTCAACGCAATCGGACCCCAAGACGGCGGCGCCGGAACGTACGAGTTGATCGGCAGCCCCCAGGGGACCACGCTGACCAGACACGACGCGACCGGGATTCCCGATGCGCAATACCGCTTCAAACGCGTTGCTCACACAATGGATCAGTTCGAGCCTGCATCAGAATCGCTGCAGGCGGACCCAGACAAACATTGGCGAGCCAAGCGATTCGCCACACGGCTACTCGACCGAGGTCCTGACCGAGTGACGCTGACCGGCGATCGCCTCAAAGTCGTCCGAGATGGCGCCAACACCGAGACTCCGATTTCTCCCAGCGAGTGGGACACCACCCTGTCTGCATGGTTCGGCATGCACCGACGCGCCTGAGCAACAACGCGTCGACCGATCTGACGGCGCGACGCACTGTGTCTCGTCAGGCCAGTTCCGAGAGACCGCCGTTGCGTTGAATCTTGCGGATCGCCATCTCGATGGTGTTGAAATCGACGTCGCTCTCGCCCCGCCGACAGCGACCACGTTCCGCATCAACGGCGTGAGCAATTGGCTCGGCGACCCGACCGAGGTCGAACTCGAGCCAACCGCCGTGCCGCTGCGCCCAGTACTGACCGAGGTGGTCGATCAGGGGCCAAATGCGCGTGGCGGTCGCGGCCGGTGAGTTTCCGACGAGCGACGAGAACATCGACGTGACGCCTGCAGCACACGCCGCGGCGTGGTCGTCGTGCAGTTCCATCACCGACTGGTTCCAGCTGCCGAGCACCCAGTGCTCGCCAAGCCCCTCGCGATCGGGCACCAGGTACTCACCCTCACCGAGTGCGAACTTCAGCACTTCCTTGCGGGCAATCGCCTGCTCGAACAGATTTGTCATGCTGCCAGTACTACCGGGGCAACAGTGCGTTCATGCGTCGACGCGTTCCAGCTGACATCACGACCGGGATTGCACAGGCGCCCACCGAGCGGCGCACCGAAGCCAGCTCGAGCGTCAGGAATTGCGCTGGAACTCGTGCCGCCCGCCGAGCGGCGCAGGGCTTGTTTCGTGCAACACCGAGTGAAGGAGGTTTTGCACATGTCTATGTACATGCCCCTTTTTCTCGGTCGCGCCTTTTGAGCACCTGACTCCAGCCGCGGCTGCATTCCAGCGCTCCGACGCACCAGGAGAAACGCCATGCGTTCCACCCCGTCGTGGCTCATCCTCGGGCCACGCACCGACGTTGATCTCGACGTCATCAAATCAGGCGAAGAAGCCCAGGTCCACCCGTTCGAACGAACCGCAATAGCGACGCCTGAGCGTCTGGACGTCACGTCGTGTCAGTTCGCCCGGAAGCGGTACCTCCTACGGGAGGAGAAACATAAGGGACAGCTCCAGGAGCTTGGCTTTCAGCGATCATCAACGTTCGTGAACGACGTCCGGTACAGGGCGGGTCGACAGTTCCGCAAGAACCAGGATCGACGTACTGTCGAGCGGATGGCGACGTACAGCAAACATCTCCTCCAAGACCGCTGGGCGGGCCACGAACACGAAGTCATGACACGTCTCTGGCGGGCTGGCATGTAGATGCCGTTCCCCATTGCATACGGCGACAACGT
>JBLIMF010000263.1:0-3367 GCA_047638615.1 Gammaproteobacteria bacterium | reverse complement strand
TAGCAACGACGGGGTGGCCGAGTGAGGCGAGGCACCTGGCCACGCCGTCCCAGAGCCGCGCGTTCGAAGCGAGGCCGTGAACGAGCAGGCACGGTGGCAAAGTTGCCTCAGCGGGTTCCCAGTGCACGGCGTGCATGATGATGCCCGACGGAAGTTCGTGATGCTCATGGTGCGGTTCGAGGGTGGACGAATCGGTCATTGTGCGCTGGTCCGGATCTGTGAGAGGAGTTCGAGCATCTCAATGCTGCGCTCGACTGGGCGAGGCCAACGCTGCGTCTCTCGAACTGCTGCCGCAAAGGCGTCGATCATTTCGAGATACGGGTCGCCAGGTTCGACGTCGATTGACCGCCCTGGCGACGGGCTGGTTGTGGTGTCGGATTCGACCCTGATCCGCTTGGCGTTCGGTCCGCCGGTGTGGGCATCACGGTCGAGGACGATGCGGCCGGTTGCCCCGACGATTTCCAACCGTTGCTGTTCGGCGTCGACGAACGAGACCCTTGCTCGAGCGACTTGGCCATCAGGCCACGTTAGGCGCACTGTGGTCGTCGCATCGACGCCGCTCGGGGCTACGTCGACGGACGACTCGATCACGGCGGGTTGCGAACCCCAGAGTTCGACGGCGGGGCCAAGGCAGTAGATCCCGACGTCGAGGAGTGCGCCGCCACCATGGTCCGGGCTCCACCGATAATTGTTTGCGCCTTCCGGTCCGATCGTGAAGGTGAACGCCGAATTGATCTCGGTGATGTCGCCAACCAGCCCATCGGCGGCGAGTTGCATTGCGTGGCGCCAGCGAGAGTCGAAGGGTGTCATCCATGCTTCCGCGAGCAGGGTGCCGCTCGAGTCGCACGCAGCCTGCATCGCTCGGGCGTCGTCGGCCGACGCCGCCAGTGGCTTTTCGCACAGCACGTGCTTCCCCGCCGCAGCTGCAGCGACGGTCCATGCACGGTGCATGTTGTTGGGCAGCGGGATATAGATCGCCTCGACGTCGGGGTGGTCGATGACGGCCTGGTAGTCGGGAACCGTGGCTATGGCCCAGGGGCCGGGCACCGGCCCGCTGAGGGATGCCGCAGCAACCAGCGTTGCCTTCGAACTGGCCTCAATGGCCGGCAGAACTGCGAGGCGGGCGACCATCGAGCGGGCTCCGAGCACGCCGATGCCCACCGGCTGGCTCACAGATCGAGCTCGATGAGCGTTCCGCCCTCGTTGCCGGATCGGTGCGCTGCTTCGAGCACGGCCACAACATCGCGTGACTGCTCGGGCCGAACAGCCAGGTCTTCGCCGAACAGCAGGTGATCGGCGAGGTTGCTGTGGAAGCCCCATCCCGGGTCGGGCGCAGGGCGCACAGTTGACGTGATCAGGCCATGATTGCCGTCGAAGCGTGCGAGCTGGAGATCAACGGGGGCTTCGGCGTGGTGCGAGGTGTGCTCGACATATCCCCGGCCCGGGACGACCGACTCGGTGCGCAGCGGCCGGTAGTGCCCTTCAAGCGTTGCCTCGGTGCCCTCGATGTGGAACTTGGGGCGGCGGATTGCGCAGACATCGCTCTGGCGGAACGTGGCCTCACGGCCGTCGGCCCACTGCATCCACAGCGACAGCTGATCGACGTTGGTCGTGTCTTGCCACACGCGTGTATGCGTGGAGCAGAGCACGCGACTTGGGGCGCTGCCGTAGAGCTGGTTGATCCAGTCGACGTGATGCGAACCCCAGTCGTACACGGCGCCGCCAGAAATGGAATCTTCGGAGTGCCATGCGCGGCATGGGTGCTCGAACCCGCCGACGAACGTCTCGATGTTAAAGACGTCGCCGAGGTCGCCACGCGCCATCAATCGACGTACGGCGAGAAAGTCGGTGTCCCAGCGTCGGCTTTGATGCACGGTAACGGTGCGGTCGTTGGCCTGAGCAGTTGCGATGACTTCGTCGGCGTCGGCTCGGGTCAGCGCCATCGGCTTCTCCATCACGACGTGCTTGCCGGCGCGGAGGAGTTCGAGTGCGAGTGCGGCGTGGAAGCTCGGCGGTGTGGCGATCACCGCGATATCGACGTCAGGGTCGGCTGCGAGCGCGGTGCCGGAGTCGTGGCCGACAAGATCTGGGAAATCGGTCCGGGCCGCATCGATCCGGTCAGCGGACGTGTCGGCGGCAGCAACGAATGCGAGGCCGTCGGTTTCGGTGGCCGCCAAGCCATGCAGGTAGCCCATGCCGCCGAACGGTCCGTAGCCGACCACGGCGAGGCCGAGCGTTGTGGTCGACGGAGTGAAGGTGGGGCGCAACAGACGGCCAACGAACGGGCCGAGCGTCGCGTGGCGCTGGAGTGCATCGACGTCGGAAACGCCGGTGCTGACGATTCGACCAGCGCCTACGGTGCGGACAGCGATCGTCGGCTGGTGATTGAACCGGACGCTGGTCGTAGCAGCGACGGTGACATCGTCGGCGGCCGGTTGCAATGTGCGGAGCACTGAGGTAATTGGCACTTCGCCAGCGAGGCGGACGGCCTCGGGTCGAGTGCCGAGCGTGACGAACCATTCGGTTCGAGGGAGGTCGGCGGTGACGGTGACGCCGCACAGATCGCGGGCAACCATGTCGTCTGGCTCGATGGCGACGAGTACTGAACCCCCGGATTCGGCGTGGGCCCGGAGTTGTCTGGCTTGATCAGCATCCAGCCGGCCAGTGACGACGGCGACATCGACAGGAGTTCTTGGGCCGCTACCGAAGTTGGAGGGTGCGCTTCTCGAGTCGTAGGAAGTGGGGGGAAGATTATCTGTCATCGTCATAGCATTTTCGAATGTACAACGGCCCCGTTACGGCTGCCTGACCGTGGTCGACATTGGCTTCTTCGGGCTGGACAGCGCGCCAGCTACTCAGAGCAGACAAAATTATCACACTTGATGTTTTACGGAGCACGAGTGGTCATGCGAGCTGGTCGCATCTACCTTTTGGTCCATGAAGCGGTTTGCCACCCCCCGTCATCACTCGATGAGTACTCCTGGAACTGGGATCCCGCGCCGATTCGGCGCTGTTGCCATCTGTGTCGCACTGCTCGCTGCGTGCAGCGGTTCAGACTCCAATTCCGGTACAGCCAAAGACGACGGCCGCTTGCTTGTCGTCACAACGGTGGCGCCGATCACGTCGATTGCTGCGAATGTCATCGGCGATCGTGCTCAGATCGTCGGTCTCGTTCCCGAGGGAACCAACTCGCACACTTTCGAGCCGCCGCCGTCCGCAGCTGAGCTGCTCTCGACCGCGGACGTCGTGTTCATTAACGGTCTGCAGCTTGAAGAGCCGACGAAGGCGTTGGCCGAGGCCAACCTTCAAGACGGTGCCCCGCTCGTCGAGTTGGGTGACCGCACGATCGATCCCAATCAATTCAAGT
>JBLIMF010000262.1:0-3381 GCA_047638615.1 Gammaproteobacteria bacterium | reverse complement strand
TCCGCTCATTGCATCCGGTCCGCTCATTGCATCCGGTCCGCTCATTGCATCCGGTCCGCTCATTGCATCCGGTCCGGTGGCAAGTGCCGCCCGTCTGACCTCGTCGGACTGTTTGATGCGGTTCACTACCTCATAGGCGATCACCGCGGCCAGCAAGATGGTGGCCTGCATGATGACGACGATCTCAGGACTTGCCGTTCCGGTCACCTGAAGTGGCGCCGAGCTGGTATCGAGGAACGCGAAAAGCAATGCGGCAACTGCCATGCCCGGCGCCGAGTTCCGACCAAGCAGTGCAACAGCGATTCCCGCAAAACCGAGCCCCTTCACGAACCCCTGGTCGTAGCTGTGATTGTCCGAGAGGATCTCGGTCATCCCGATGAGGCCGGCCATCGCGCCTGATGCCGTCATCGCGATGAGCACCATCTTTTTGGGCGGGACGCCTCCGGCGCGAGCAGCGAACGGGTTCATGCCGCTGGCTCGCAGGTCGAATCCGAACCGGGTGCGGTTGACGACGACGTAGTAGCCGATCCCCAGCAGGATGGCGATCACGAACATCCCCCCGAGCTGGCGACCCTTGATGATGTCGCGGGTGAAGATCTCCAACAATCCATTGAGATCAGGCATCCAACCGGACTCGGCGATCAAGGGGGTGCCCTGGTTCGCGTCGGTCGGATCGTCGATTGCACGCGGGAGCAACGCGGCGATGATGCCACCCGTCGCGATGAAGTTGAGCATGATCGTGGAAATCACTTCGTTGACGCCTCGGGTGACCTTGAGGAGGCCAGCGAGGCCTGCCCAGAGGCCGCCAACGGTGACAGCGACGAACAGGATCAACGCAATGTGGATCGGACCCCAAAGATTGAACTGCGAGCCAACCCAGGCAGCCATGAATGAGGCAAGGATGTACTGCCCTTCGACCCCAATGTTGAAGAGGTTCATCTTGAACCCGATCGCCACAGCGACACCAGCGATGTAGAGAGGTGTGGCGCGATTCAAGATGTCCACCATCGACTCAAGCTTCGAGGCAGTGGAGATCATCTCGCCGTACGTGTCGAGCCAGCTGCTTCCGGACAGAGTGAGCACAAGCGAGGAGACGAGCAGCGCAAAAGCTGCGGCCAACGCCGGAGCGGCAAGCGACAGGCCGAGCCGGCGAATCAACGATTTCTTCATGCTTCTGTCCTTTCGTCGACCGATTCAGATGCGGCGGTATCGAGCGTCGCGCCTGTCATGTAGCCGCCAAGCAGCCGCGGCGTGACGTCCGCCGGGTTGAGCGTGGCGACCAACTTGCCGTGGAACATCACGACGATCGTGTCACTGAGGCCGATCAACTCGTCGAGGTCAGCCGAGATCAGCAGCGTCGCCAGGCCGTTTCCCCGAGCCTCGCGGATGTCGTTCCACACCTCGGCCTGCGCACCCACGTCGATACCGCGGGTCGGGTGTGCCGCGATCAGCACATCCGGTCCGGCAGACATTTCTCGACCGATGATCAGCTTCTGCTGGTTGCCGCCCGAGAGTGCCCGAGCCGACACGTCGACATTCGGCGAGCGGACGTCGAATTCACTCCGGATCTCCTCGGTCCTCGCACGGGCGCCCTGACGATCGATCCAGAAGCCCTTCACGAACGGCGCACGAGTTTGATGGCCGAGCGCAGCGTTCTCCCAGAGTGATGCGTCAAGGAGCAGACCCTCTCGATGGCGATCCTGGGGCACGTAGCCCAGACCCGCCTCTCGACGGGCTCTCACCGAAGCCCGGGTGATGTCGTTGCCGAGGAGCGAGATCGTTCCACCATCTGCCTCTGCGGTGCCGACGATCGCGTCAACCAACTCAGTCTGTCCGTTGCCTTCGATTCCAGCGATACCGACGATCTCGCCCTTGTGTACCCGGAGGCTGACACCATCGACAACTGGACGGCCGTCCGGCCCGTTGAACGTGAGACCGCGCACCTCGAGTGCCCTCTCGTCGGTCACGGTCGACTCAGACGTTTCGGGGCTCGGCAGCTCGCTTCCGACCATCAACTCGGCGAGATCGGCCGCAGTGACGTCAGCGGCGTTAACGGTGTCGATCGTTTTACCGCGACGGATCACGGTGATTCGGTCGGCGATCTCGAGCACTTCTTGCAACTTGTGGTCGATAAAGATAATCGTCGCACCGTCACGCTTGAGCTCACGCAAGTTGTTGAACAACTCCTCGACCTCTTGCGGCACGAGCACGGCGGTCGGCTCGTCGAGGATCAGAATCTTGGCCCCGCGGTACAGCACCTTGATGATCTCGACGCGCTGCTGCTCGCCGACTTCGAGTGTTTCGACCAGGTCGTTGGGGTCGACATCAAGCCCGTACGAGCGGCCGACTTCGGCAATGTGCTGCTCAGCGTTGGCAAAGTCGATGCGGCCGCCGCGCTTCACTGGCTCAGATCCGAGGATCACGTTCTCGAGCACTGACAGGTTGTCGGCGAGCATGAAGTGCTGATGCACCATGCCAATACCTTTCGCGATCGCATCGGTGGGCGACGAAAACTCGACCAGATCGCCAGCGACACGCATTTCTCCCTCGTCGGCACGCTGCATGCCGTACAGGATCTTCATCAGCGTCGACTTGCCAGCGCCGTTCTCCCCACAGATCGCATGCACTTCACCCTGCTCGACCGAGAGGTTGATGTTGTCATTTGCAATGACGCCAGGAAAACGCTTGGTGATCCCAATCAATTCAATTGCCGGTACCGACACACATATCTCCCTTAACAGTCACCGCTCAGAACACAACGGTCAGAACACAACGGTCAGAAACATAGCCGCGCCGTGGTTGCGCCGGCGAAAGTACGGTGCATCTCTCCCAGAACGCAAAGAGCGGGACCGGACAGAGTCCGATCCCGCTCTCGCGTGCACAGTCTGGGTCAGACCGTGCAGATGTTCATTCAGTTGTTGTCAGGTGATCAGGCCGGAGCCTTTGGAACGTCAATGTCGCCGGCGATGATCTGTGCCTTGAGGGCTTCGAGCTGATCGACGAAGTCGTCGAGGTAGCCACCCGTGGTGGAGTAGCCAACGCCGTCGCTCGAGAGGTCATACACGGTGTTGCCAGCGGCAAACGTGCCATCAGCCTGCGCCGTGGCGATCTCGAGAACCGCAACGTCGACACGCTTGAGCATCGAGGTCAGGATGTAGGGCTGGAAGTCAGCGCCGGCAGTGTTGTACTGGTCAGAGTCGACGCCGATTGCCCAGACCTGCGAGCCGGAGCTCTCGGAACGGCTCTTTGCTGCCTCGAACAGACCAGCACCCGAACCACCAGCTGCGTGGTAAACGATGTCGGCGCCCTGGTCGTACATGGTGAGGGCGATTTCCTGCGCACGGTCAGCGGCAAAGAAGCCGTCGAAGTCAGGAGCCTGCG
>JBLIMF010000261.1:0-3405 GCA_047638615.1 Gammaproteobacteria bacterium | reverse complement strand
TCGGGAACGAGGATGGTTTGCGAGATCGCATAGTCGACGCCCGCTTCGGCGCTGACGTTGGCTGGAGTGAGTGAGAGCAGCCACGAGCTGGCGAGCAACGTGACGAGCCCGATGGCAGCTTCGGTTCCGAACGCACGACGGAGGCGGCCGGCCATCGGCACGGACAATTCGTGGAGTCGATTGAGGCGCTTCTGAGCGAACTGGCGCGCTGACAGGCCAACGAAGACCATTGCGGCAACCAGTACGACCTTGAAGACGGTCCAGAGGCCATGAGCACTGCCAAAGAGATCGCCCCCGTCGAGACGCAGCATCTGGGCAAGGCCGGTAGCGATCGTGACGATGATGGCGATGACCGACACCCGCGCGAAACCGCGCACCGCGTGGACGAGGTCTTCGTCGCCGGGCCCGGCGAGTACGACTCGAGTCAGCAGGATGACGCCGCCAATCCAAATCGCCATGGCCAGTGCGTGTGCGATACCGAGGAGCACACCCAGAGCTGCGAGCGATCCGTCGACTCGGCCGACACCGATCATCGCAACGGCGAGCGCGGGGACACCCAGTGCCGCGGCCTGTGTGACGGGGTCGTTCACGCGATCGGGCCGGAACGCCACCCACGCCGATGCGATGACGAAGATCAAACGGAAGAACGCAGCGCGCCCGGCCCAGCCGGCGCCGAGAAGGTCGAACCAGGCAAACGGACTGAAACCTGAACCCAGCGAACTTGCCGTGACGGCGGCTGCAGCGGCCGACGTGAAGAGCACAGTGCCGATCAGTGCGAGCACCCATGCAGCGCGCAAAAAACGTACGGTGATGAGGTATTCGACGCCTTCTGGCCAGGCTGTGGCGATGAGCACCAATGCACCGAACACCACGGCGATGCCGAGCGTCGACAGCACACGACCGAGCCACAGCGGGCCCTGTCCAGTTTCGACGCGGTTGAGCGCAATCGTTTCGGTTTGCGCGCTACCTTCGACAGCCGATACCGGAGTCGACCCAGCCGGTGCTGAACCGTCGGCGGATTCGGCGATCGATGTCGTGGAATCTCCGTCAGCTGGCGTGGTCGTGGCGGCCGGTTCCGCATCGACCGTGAACGAGATCAACGAGCTGCCGTTCGGCTCGCCATCGGAATCGCTGACACGCCATGTGGCGACGCAGAGGCCACGAGGAAGTGCTTCGGGAATTTCGACAGTCATCACCCGGGAGTTGCCGCTGAGCGTCGGTGCTGGAAGGGCGATTGGTTCGGTGTTGCACTCGAGCGAAACGATGCGCAACTCGCCAATCTCTTCGGTGAAGTTGATCACGATCTGCGTTGGTGACGTGGCGAGCGTCGTGCCATCAGCCGGTTCCGACGTGACGACCTGGTTCTCGGCGTAGGCGACGCCCGGCAGCATCGTCAGCAGGCCGATCAGGACGGCGGCGAAGGCAGCCGCAACGGCCGACATCGGCCGGTTGATTCGCAGGCGTGCCAAGCGGCCGCCCGTGGGAACAGATGTGCGCTCACTCACAGTGTGTCGAGGCTACTGCTACCTCACGGCCAACTGGGCGAGCCTTGCCGAGGCGACGCGTTGCCGACATCAAGATGCGTCTGGTCCAGCGACTTGACACGCATCAACTTTCATTGCCGCAGCGAGGTCGTCGCGGCCGAGGGTGAGCTGCAGAATCGCCGTCTGAACCTCACCGAACGCGGTTGCGTCATCGGTTGATGTAGAAGCCAACGTGGTCCACTGTCGAGCCTGATCATCGGTGTTCTGAATAAAAGCCCGGTGATCGTTGCCAAGATTGGCTGGAACCTGCAGTGCCCGGATGGCGTTTGCTTCGGCGGCCAAGATTTTTGCCACCTGGTGAGCAAATGCGGCTGTGGTCGCTGCATCGACCGGGTCGGTGAGCGCAGCCTGCCGCTGGTCGGTTTGTTCGCAGACAGCACCGATTTCGGAACGGTACGCGGCTGGGTCGACAGGCGCAGGTGGCTCGGACGCGCATGCTGTTGCGGCACCAGCGAGCACAGCAACTGCGAAGCCAGATATGACGCGTGTGCGGGAGCCGCGAACCGGTGACCGAGTCGACATACACCGAACCCTACGGCGCACACGATGGCGGAGGTGTGCGGACCCTCTATCGTGATCGCAATGGCCACTCAGTCGCTGTACCGCCGATATCGGCCCCGTCGCTTTAGCGAAGTCAGGGGTCAAGACCACGTCGTCAAGGCGCTTCGCAATTCGGTTGCTGAGGGGCGTGAGGGTCAGGCGTATCTGTTCTCGGGCCCACGCGGCACAGGCAAGACGACCTCGGCGCGCATCTTGGCCAAGGTGCTGAACTGCACCAATGTCCAAGAGGGCGAGCCGTGTTGCGAGTGCGAGTCGTGCCTGTCGGTCGAACGCGGCACGAGCTATGACGTGCACGAGCTCGACGCGGCGAGCAACAACGGCGTCGATGCAATGCGGGACCTCATTGATAAGGCATCGCTCGGAACCCCCGGTCGCCACAAGGTGTACATCCTTGACGAGGTACACATGCTCACCAAGCCAGCCGAAGCAGCATTACTGAAGACGCTCGAAGAGCCGCCGCCGCACGTTGTCTTCGTGTTGGCAACCACGGATCCACAGAAGATGTCCGACACCATTCGGAGCCGCACGCAGCACCTGCAGTTCCATCTGTTGCCTGCTGACACGCTGCAGCAACACGTGCGTTGGGTCGCTGATGACGCTGGCCTGGTCGTCTCCGACGCCGCGATCGAGCAGGTCCTGGCTCAAGGTGGCGGCTCGGCACGCGACACGCTGTCGGCCCTCGAACTGGTCGCGAACACCGGGGGGGAAGGTGCTGAGTCGGTGCCCCTCGGCGAGTTCGTCGAATCGATGATCGAACGCGACGCCGGCCGGGCGTTGACGATGGCAGCTGGCGCCATCGGCCTCGGGCGCGACCCGCGGACGTTGACTGAAGAGCTGATCGGCTACCTCCGCAACGGGTTCCTTTCGATCATGGCGCCGGATCTTGTTCAGCTGCCGTCGCAGCATGTTTCGGCATTGTCTGATCAGGCCCAGCGACTCGGAGCTGCTGGCCTCGTCCGTGGTATCGAGCAGCTCGGCGAAGCGCTCACCGAAATGCGCCACGCTCCCGACCCACGAGTTCTGCTCGACGTCGCGATTGTCAAGCTCACGTCAGACGTTGTTATGTCCGGAGATGCTGGCGCCGCTCTTGGAGCGCTGACGGCACGTGTTGCGAAGCTGGAAAAGCAGATCGCCGAAGGCATTCCCGCTGCTGCAGCGCCGAGCGCGGTTGCGTCGCCTGCTGCGGCCGCTTCCGCTGCACCGGCAGACGCCGCGTCGCCGACCGATCCGAAGACGGGTCGCGCCCAACTTGGTGGTCGCGCCCGCCGTCCGGCAGCTCCCACATCTGAGCCCGCTCTTC
>JBLIMF010000260.1:0-3409 GCA_047638615.1 Gammaproteobacteria bacterium | reverse complement strand
TCGAGGGCTGGTGCTGCCGGCGCCGCTTCTGCCGATTCCAACACGAACGGGCGAAGTGGCTCGACATCGAAAGTCGGATCGTCGGTGCTCAGACCCGCCTCATCGAGGCCGGTCGTACCGCTGTCATTGGCCGTATTCGCACCGGGCGCCTCCGTGTCGACCGGTTCGGTGACCGGCGGCGCAGCCTCTTCAACGGGGTCGATGACAGACCGGTCAGCGGTAGCAGGAGCGGTAGCAGGAGCGGTAGCAGGAGCGGTAGCGACCGGCTGGACCGTGGAGGGCACGAATCCGGGCGATGGTCGGCTCGTTGGATCGGTGTCGGTGCAGGCCACCAGCGCAACGACGAGCAGCGCCACGCCGACTCGGCCACTCGTCGTTCGATGCACCGCCTCAGCCTTCGTCAAGCGGCTGTGGGACGACGACGTACGAGCCATCGGTAAATCCGCCGAGCATGAGCGCGTTGTCGATAATTTTCGCGAGGTCGCGGGTCGACGCCGGATAGTCGCCGCTCACGGTCACAGCCCAGGTGAGGCCGTCGGGGCGGCGAGCAAACATCGCGTGTGTGCTCTCGAGCGTGCCGGTGTGGCCGAAGCTGAGCGCGAGGTCGTCCTCGGCATCGAAGATCATCAGCCCCATGCCGTATCCACTGGTCGGATCTGGCGGGATCGTCGTCGCGGTCGCCGGCCCGGTCGTGCCTTGCTCGTCGACGGGCTGTGGCGGGTCGACCGTGATCGTCTGCATCTGGACCAACGTCGCTGCGTCGAGCAGCTTCGTGCCGGGAGTCTCCGGGTCGATCGAGTCGAGGATAGTCACGAGGTCGGTCGGCGTAGCGATCCATGCGCCCGCAGCACCGAGCACTTCCATGTAGTTGCGGCCTTCCGTTGACCGGTGTTCGACATCGCCGACGCCGACGTCAAACGTGTCGGCCATCCGCATCCCTTCGATCCCAAGTGGGTCAAGCACTTCGCGTCGGACCACGTTCTCGTAGCGCTCACCGGTCAGAACTTCGATGGCAATCCCGAGCAGGCAGAAGTTGAGATTGCTGTACTGGAATCGGTCACCCGGCGTGCCCTGCAGGCTCTGCGTAAGTCCGACCACAGCAGCCTCGCGGCATGATCCAACCTCGTTGCGGAAGAACAGGTCTTCGTACTGGGCGAACCCGGACCGGTGTGCGAGGAGTTGCCTGATCGTGAGCGCAGCGACTCCTGCCGCTGGCGATCCAACACCCAGGTCGCTCGCCAGCAGCGAACCAATCGGCGCATCGAGGTCGAGGGTTCCTGACTCGACCAATTGCAGCGCGGTGATCGCCGCGATCGTCTTGCTGACGCTCGCCACTCGGAAACGATCCTCTGCTTCGGCAGCGGCTCCGGGCACCCGTTCGCCAAACGCCTGAGAATGTTCAAGACCACCATTGCGCATTACGGCGATCGACGCAGCGCTCGAACCGCCCCGGATCAGTGTAATTTCGAGGTACCGGTCAACTGCTTGCCAGCCGGTCAGCGGGGCGACCGACGTGATCGTGGTCGGGACACCCAACGTCGTCGATGGTTCGGTCAGAACAGAATCGGGCGTTGGCCCGGACGACGCGTCCGGCATGGTCGTCGACGACACCGCGGTAGTGACCGTGCTCGATGGCGCAGCCACGGTTGAGCGCGGAGCGCTGCCCGACTCGATGGCGGGTGAGGAACACGCCCCCGCGACAAGGGCAAGGGTGAACCAAATGAATCCGTGTCGTGCTGCCACGCTCACATAATGCCCGCTCGGCCGCCCAGATCGATGTCACGTCATCCGCTCGGTCGCGGCAACTCCTGCTCAATCGTCAACACCAGCACGAACAAATCACCCATCGTGCCGACCGGATACAACACGTCGGAGGCTTCGAAGCGCAGTTCGAGATCGCCAGACCCACAGTCGTTCACCTCATCCCACGTCACTGACGTCGAGACGGTGGGCGCGTCACCGGCACGCAGCGAATAGGGGGCGATCGTCGTCTTGTGGTGTGCTTTTTGACTCCAGCCGACGAAGATCTTGCCGGGCCGTGCGGCCTTGGCCATCGGGCCGTGCGGCCTTGGCCATCACCGTTGTCACGCCGAGCGCTCCGGTCATCTGGCGCTCCATCACCTGTCCGACGGCCAAGGCAAAATTCGCAGTGTGCTGGCGTGTGGCGCCGAGAGCGTTGAGCAGCAAGTACATCTGCAACCCCTTCATTCCCGATGTCTTGCACCAACCCGCAGCCCGATTCGACGTCACAGCAAGAGCGAGAGCGAGAGCAAGAGCGAGAGCGAGAGCGAGAGCGAGAGACCGTGCACCAGGGCTCTGACGTCTCCGTGACCCGCATGTCCCGCGCCAGCAACGACCTCTGAAAGCCGCGTTTAGGGAGTGATGTCAGGGAGTGATGTCAGCTGCCGGGGTAGGTCCTGGCTCGTCGAAATCGCTTGAGCTCACGGTCATCACTGCAGTCAGCGCCATGTCGCCAACGGCTTCGATCTGGCATGACAGTCGGGCGCTACCCAAGTCACGGTTCTCCGCGAGTTCTGCTTCGGCTTCGGTCTTCGAGGAAGGTTCGCCGACATCAAATTGCACCTGACAGGTCGTGCACTTTGCGTACCCACCGCATTTGTGCAAGATGTCGACCCCGTTTTCTTCCAGCGCGAGGACAAGTTTAGTTCCGTCCGCGACCTCGAAGGTCGAAGTTGCGTTGTTCGCCGTTGCTGTGATGTGTGCCATTCACGAAGTGCTATCACGGCCAGTCCGACGGTGAGAACGCAAGCGGCAACTGCGGTCAGATTCATGAACTGGTACGAGGTCTGTGAGTGGAACGCCCAAGACACGACCCGGACGCTGGAACATATCGACGGGCTCTTGCGCTCTGGGCCGCCGATATCGGCGACCACTCCCCGAGGGCGCTGCGGCCAGCGATCGCATCGAGAATATCAGCCAGTCACGGCGCAAGTAACACGACCGGCCAGCGTTGGCTGCTGAACTGTGGGGACACCTCACAGTGATTGTCGCTGCCAGTGCCGAGATCGCCGCCAACTAATTCGGCACCGTCGCCCAGATCAACCGCTCGACTGGCGGTGTGCCGAAGTCGGCCATTGACATAGCGATCGTTGGCTGGCGCGGCATCGAGGGCGACGTTCAGAAGACCCGTCTCCATCACGGCGGGCCATGGCAGGCACTAAGCCTCTGGAGCGCCGACGTGGTCGACATTGGCGAAATGCGCTGGCAGCTCACCTCCCCCGCTGTTCCCTGTTCCAAGATCGCAGCGAACTTCACGTGTCCCGAGATCTCACTCGTCGATCATGACATCAATCCTGGCCACAGCCGATGGTATGCAGCAGTCGTTCGACCCGGCACGATCACGAGCGACGACGCGGTGACGGTCTCGCCATCGAGCTGAACGGCGGGT
>JBLIMF010000259.1:0-3415 GCA_047638615.1 Gammaproteobacteria bacterium | reverse complement strand
ACAGTGCCTTGCCGGCCGCCCGCAAGAGTTCGTTGTGCTCGGATCCGATCGTTTGCACGACACCTTCGAACACGTTCAGGCGAACGGGGCCGCTCGCCTCGTCGTTGAACAGGGTGATGGCGGCAAGTAGCTCGTTGCTTGGTCGACTCAGCGGTGCGGGTTGCTCGGCGATCGATTTGGCCTGAGCGCGGACGTCATTGGCCAGCGCAATAGTCGTTGGGACCACGAGTTCGCCGACGTCGCGCAGATGTCGTTGCTCGCCGCATCGTCGACAGCGCAGCATTGGCCGCGGCGCCTCGACCTCGCGGATCGACTTGCCGAACAACAGGCGATGGCGAACGATGTCGAACCGCTGGTGGAGGCTTTCGAAGCCGCACCTCGGGCAGTTGCAGCGAAACGCTTCGCCTTCGTTGACTTTTTCGCCGATCCGCCAGATCGCCCGCGACTTCACGAGCTCAATGGTGTCTTCGTACTGCTTGTTGAACTGGTTTCCCAGCGAATCCTTCGCCGCCATCTCCACAGTCTGCCTCAGTCTCAGCGTCACGCCCTATCTCCCAAAATCGAGACCGTTTCGCTCGGACGGTGCAGAGTTTCGATCCCGATTTCGGCGCGCCGGCCTCTCCGCCTTGAAATGGAGGCTGTTCCGCAGCGTTGGGGTGAGGAATGGTCTCCATTTCGGGTGATAGGAGCGCGATGTATTCCCGCAATTGGTGTGAAACCTGAGTTGTTGTCACTCAGCATTGTCGTGCTTAGGGTGATTACATGCTTACAACGACGATCACCCGCCTTCCCCTCGCACACCTTCCGTCGGCCGTTCTGCCCGGAGCGACCGTCACATTGGCTCTGTCCACCGATGAGCTGCGCCGCGCCGTGCACGCTGCGACCGACAACTTCGGCGGCCGTCTGCTGCTGACGGGCGGCGACGAACACGACCTGGGCACCGTTGCCCGAGTCCCTAATGTTGGCAACCTTCCCACGGGCGAAGCTGCAGCAATCGTGCGGGTCGAAGGTCGCGCTCGGATCAGCGCCGTGCATTCCGAGTTGGGTAGCGCTTCGCTCGCTGACGCCGAGCTGCTGATCGACGGTCCGACGACATCGAGTACCGATGCCGCCACTCGCGAGCTGCGCGCCACGCTCGAACTGATTGCTGAAAAGCGCAACTCGCGTCGGCTCCCTGAACTGCTCCGCACGTTGCAGGACCCGGGCGCGCTCGCCGACGCAGTAGCGCTCTGGGCGGAGTTCGCCGATGACGACCGCCTCGTTGTCCTGCGTGCCGTCGATGTCAGCGAACGCGTGAACGCCATCCACTCGTGGGCGCGTAACCATCTCAACGAGTTGCAGGTCGCCGAGACGATTCGGAATGACGTCAGCGAAGGCATGGACAAGCAGCAACGCGAATACCTTTTGCGCCAACAGATGAACGCCATCCGCAAGGAACTCAACGAGGGCGACGAGGACGTGACCGACGAGTACCGCACCAGGCTCACCGACCTCGACGCACCGGAATCGGTGAAGACGGCGATTGCCAAAGAACTCGACCGTTTCGAACGGATGAGTTCGCAGTCGCCCGAGCACTCGTGGATCCGGGCGTGGCTCGATCGCATCTTCGAGATGCCGTGGGGTGAGCGCACCGACGACAACGTCGATCTCGTCGACGCCCAAGCCATCCTCGACGCCGACCACTACGGCCTCGACGAAGTGAAGGACCGCATCATCGAGTTCCTCGCGACCCGCAAGCTTCGGCGCGATCGCGGCCTCGATGCTCGCATTGACGCCGACGGTGAGCGCACGGCGCGCGGTCAAGGGTCAGTCATTACTCTCGTCGGCCCTCCCGGCGTCGGCAAGACCAGCCTGGGTGAGTCAATTGCTCGTGCGATGGGCCGCGAGTTTGTTCGTGTGGCCCTCGGTGGTGTGCGCGACGAGTCGGAAATCCGTGGCCACCGGCGTACCTACGTTGGCTCGCAGCCGGGTCGTATCGTCCGTGCACTGCAAGAAGCCAAGACGATGAACCCGGTCATTCTGCTCGACGAGGTCGACAAGATGGCCGCGGGCGGCTGGTCGGGCGATCCGACTGCGGCACTGCTCGAAGTGCTCGATCCGGCGCAGAACCACACGTTCCGCGACCACTACCTGGAAGTCGATCTCGACCTCTCCGAAGTCGTCTTCATTGCCACGGCCAACGTTCTCGACACCATTCCCGGCCCGCTGCTCGATCGCATGGACATCGTGCGGCTCGACGGTTACACCGAGGCCGAGAAGGCGTTCATTGCTCGCCGCTACCTGCTGCCCCGCCAGATCGAGCGGTCTGGTCTGCTGTCGGATGAAATGGTCGTTGACGATGCCGTTATCAACGAGATCATCTCCGGATGGACTCGGGAAGCAGGTGTTCGATCACTCGAGCGTGAACTCGGGCGGTTGGTTCGCAAGGTGACCTCCAAGGTCGCCACTGGCACGGAGACGCCGGTGAACATCGACGCCGACGGGCTGACCGACTGGATCGGGCGCCGCAAGGTGGACGATGAGGGCACTGCCCGGACCAATACTCCCGGCGTTGCGACTGGCCTCGCCGTTACCGGCGCCGGTGGCGACGTGCTGTTCATCGAGACCACAGCCTTCCCGACCGGACCCGACACAGAACCGGGGCTCACGCTCACCGGTCAGCTCGGCGATGTCATGAAGGAGTCGGCACAGATCGCGCTCAACTATGTGCGATCCCATGCTGTCGAACTCGGCCTCGATGCCGAAGCAATGCGCCAGCGATTCCACGTTCACGTGCCCGCTGGTGCCATTCCCAAGGACGGCCCGTCCGCCGGGATCACCATGACCACGGCACTCGTTTCACTGCTGTCTGGCCGGTCTGTGAAGCCGACGGTCGGGATGACCGGCGAGATCAACCTGCAGGGTCAGGTTCTCCCGATCGGCGGTCTGAAGCAGAAGGTGCTCGCTGCTCATCGGTTGGGCCTGACCGAGGTCGTGCTGCCAAAGCGCAACGAGAAGGACCTTGAGGATGTGCCGGACAACATCAAGGCCGACATGACGTTCCACATCGCTTCGACGTACGCCGACGTAGCCGCGGTGGCCTTCGAGCCAGTGCGCTGAGCGAACCGGTCACACTGTGCCGGGCACAGTGTGACCGGTCAGCCGGGAATCTTGAAGACGCTGACGAGCGTGCAGCCGTTTTCGGTGCGGAAGTCGTCGTGGGTCGTGCCGGCTTCAACGGCGTAGGCGTGGCCAACTTCCATCTGGACGCCTTGGGAGACCATTGACCCTTCGAGGATGTAGCTGAACTCGGGCTCTTCATGATGATGGACCCCGCCGACATAGCCGGCGTCGAACTTGAAGGTGGCGATCATCCTGCCGTCAGCAGCACCGAGCGACTTCATTGCCACGCCTTCGCCCAGCACCTGCCAGTCCA
>JBLIMF010000258.1:0-3463 GCA_047638615.1 Gammaproteobacteria bacterium | reverse complement strand
CGGCCCAGAGACAATGGCAACGAAGATCTTCTCCCGCCTGTCGGCGTGGCAGAACTGGGTGTTCATCCGCCCGAACGCCAGTGGCCCCGAGGGTGCGCTGCGCAAGTACGGCACCGGTACCCGCCCCACCTACGACATCAATCGCACCTGATCCGGTCACACTGTGCCAGGCACAGTGTGACCGCCTGACCCCCCGGAGACACTCATGACCAACATCGACTATTCCGAGCGGATTCCGAACAACGTCGACCTTGCCGACGATCGCCGCCTCAAGCGAGCGCTCGAGAACTGGCAACCTCGCTTCCAAGACTGGTGGAGCGAGATGGGCCCGTCAGGGTTTCAGGAGAAGGACGTTTACCTGCGCACCGCCGTCGACGTTGGACGACAAGGCTGGGCCCATTTCGGCCACGTCAAAATGCCCGAGTACCGCTGGGGCATCTTTTTGAGCGAAGCCCAACCGAACCGGACTATCGGCTTCGGCGACAGTAAGGGTGAGCCCGTCTGGCAGGAGGTGCCGGGCGAGTTCCGCACCGATCTGCGTCGGTTGATTGTGGTGCAGGGCGACACAGAGCCCGCCTCCGTCGAACAGCAACGGTTGCTCGGTGCGACGGCTCCGTCGCTCTACGATCTCCGCAACTTGTTCCAGGTCAACGTCGAAGAGGGCCGCCACCTGTGGGCAATGGTGTACCTGCTGCACCGCTACTTCGGTAAGGACGGTCGCGACGAAGCTGACGCCATGCTCGAACGAAACTCGGGCGATGCCGACCAGCCCCGCATCCTCGGGGCCTTCAACGAAGAGACACCCGACTGGCTCTCCTTTTTTATGTTCACGTACTTCACCGACCGCGACGGTAAGTACCAGCTTGGTGCGCTCCGCGAGTCCGCGTTCGATCCGCTCAGTCGGACCTGTGACTTCATGTTGAAAGAGGAAGCGCACCACATGTTTGTCGGGGCGACCGGCGTCGGGCGTGTCATCCAGCGCACCGCCGAACTGATGAACGAGTTCGATACCGACGACGTCACGAGCCACGGTGGCATCAACCTCGACACGCTGCAGAAGTACATCAACTTCCACTACTCGGTCTCGCTCGACCTTTTCGGCAGCGAGAAGTCGACGAACGCAGCGAACTACTACGCAGCTGGCCTGAAGGGGCGCTACGGCGAAGACAAGTACGACGACGATCACGTTTTACTCGACCTCGAAGCTCAGTACCTGACCGTCACCGATGGCGCGATCACGACCGAGACCTTGTCGGCTCGTGCACTCGTCAACCACGAACTTCGGAGCGAGTACACCGTCGATTGCGCGAAGGGTCTGCGTCGCTGGAACCGGACGCTCGCCGAGCACGGCATCACGACCGAACTGGCACTGCCGCATGTCGGTTTCAACCGTGAGGTCGGAGTGTTCCGTGACCACGACGTGAGCCCTGACGGCCGTGTCCTCAGCACTGCTGAATGGGCAGAGCGTCGCGACGACTGGCTCCCGACAGATGCCGAGAAGATCCACGTCGGCTCGTTGATGAAGGCTGCGTTCGGGCCCGGCGAGATGGCCGGGTGGATTGCTCCGCCATCGACGGGCATCAACACGCAGGCAGTCGACTACGACTACGTGCGTATCTAGCCAACGCTGATGACCGCTGATCCGCACGTCTCCGTTGTTGCGGTTGGCGCCTGCCGACTTCGCACGGCGACGTGGGGGAGCGGTCCCGTCGAAATCGTGCTCCTCCACGACGGCCTTGGCTCGATATCGCAATGGCGAAATACGCCTGCCGAAATCGCAGCAGCCACTGGTGTCGCCGTGATGGCCTACGAGCGCGCTGGGCATGGCGCCTCGACGCCAGTACCCGACGGTCCGTGGCCAACCGATTGGTTGCATCGCGAAGCGGAGGTTCTCGGGGCCTTGCTGCAGGAAATGAACATCGATCAACCACTGCTCGTTGGCCATTCAGACGGAGGGACGACTGCGTTACTCCACGCTGCTCGCGGCGGAGGTTGCAGCGGCGTCATTGCACTCGCAGCCCATTCGTGGGTTGAGCCGCGCTGCAGTGGAGCCATCGTCGGGATGCGCCGGTTCCCAGACCGGTTCGTCACTGGCCTCGCAATGCACCACGACGCACCGGCCGAGCTGTTTGAAGCGTGGAGCAACGCATGGGTCAGCGATGCTTTCGCGACCTGGGACGTCCGACCGCTGCTCGCTTCGATCACCGCGCCAACGTTGGTCGTGCAGGGTGATCAGGATCAGTACGCCACCGATGCGCAGTTGACCGAAACCGCAGCCGCCATTGGCGCCAACGCCACCGTCATGCGCCTTGCCGGCGCGGGCCACATCATCCACCACGAGCAGCCGGCGGTGGTCGCCGCGCTGGTTGCCGAGTTCTACAATCGAATCGGTGCCACCGCGGCGCCAACACAGGGGGATTGACATGCACGAGCATTTCAACGTCAGCGAATGGCTCGTCGACCGTCACGTCGAAGCAGGCAACGGCGACCGCATTGCCATCCGCGCCGGTGGCTCGTCGTTCACCTACGCCGACGTGCTGTATCGCGTCGAGGCCGCTGCAGCAGGGCTGCGCGCACTTGGTGTGCGTTCCGAGGAGCGAGTCGCGATGGTGATGCTTGACTCGGTCGAATTCGTCGCAATGTTCCTCGGTTCCATGAGGATCGGGGCCGTGCCGGTGCCGATGAATCCGCTGCTTCCCGGGCGGGATCTCGGTGTGATCGTTGCTGACTCGCGTGCACGAGTCGTTGCAATATCGGCCGCACGCGAACAGTCGCTCGCCGAGCTTCGCGCCGGTGCTCCCGAAGTAGAGACGGTCATCACATCCGGTGCAAGCGGCGACGATCAACTGGGGTGGGCCGACTTCGTTGACGCAGGTTCGGACGGATCAGTCGCTGAAACCTGGGCCGAGTCGCCTGGCTTTTGGCTCTGCACGTCCGGGTCGACCGGGCAGCCGAAGTTGGCAATGCATCGCCACGCCGACATCCCAGCAACTTGTGAGACGTACGCAGACCAGGTCCTCGGGATCAACGCCGACGACGTCTGCTTCTCGGTCGGCCCCATGTTCCATGCCTATGGCCTGGGCAACTCGCTCACCTTCCCGTTCTCTGTCGGTGCCACTTCGGTGCTCGAACCAACTCGGCCACCAACACCGCAGCTCGTTGCCGACATCGTGACCAGCGAGCGCCCCACACTGTTCTTCTGCATCCCCACGTTTTACGCAGCGCTCCTCGCAGCGGATCTGGCCGACGACTCGTTTGCGTCGGTGCGTTTCGGCGTGTCGGCAGCCGAAGCACTTCCGGCCGAGACGTTCGAGCGGTTCCGAAGGCGTTTCGGCGTCACGATCCTCGACGGCATTGGGTCGACCGAGCAGCTACATATCTATCTCTCCAACGCCCCGGCGGGGTTCCGTCCAGGAACAAGCGGGCGGGCCGTACCTGGCTACGAGGTCCGCGTTGTTGATGA
>JBLIMF010000257.1:0-3504 GCA_047638615.1 Gammaproteobacteria bacterium | reverse complement strand
GTGTCAGTGACTTCGGTGTCGGCGGGTGCGGTCGTGTCTTCGGCGGCAGGTTCGTCCGAGCCGCAAGCTGCAAACGCGAGTGTGGCCGCGAGCGAAAGAGCAAGGACGGATCGTCGACGGGGGATTGTTGCTTTCATATCCACCACCATGCCAGTCATCTGTTCGAGCACTCCTCGCGAATCCACAAGGTTCAGTAAAGAGATGTGTGGTCATCGTTGGCGCTGACCCGGCGACCGCATCCGGCTACGAGTAACAACACTGTGGCGAAGTGCACGAAGTACGCTCGGCGACTGTTCCCGATTGGCCGATACGCCTCCCCGGTCCAGGTCCGCGTTACCGCCACGCACGCGCTCACGCGGCTCGCTCACCCTCCCACCTGACAGAAAGATTTGGAGACAACATGGCTGGCGGACTTGCCGGATTGCTTGATGACATCGCGGCGCTTGCGAAACTCGCTGCTGCGTCAATCGACGACGTCAGTGCAGCAGCTGCACGCGCCAGCGCGAAGGCTGCTGGCGTGGTGGTCGACGACACCGCCGTGACGCCGGCCTACGTCCGCGGGCTCGCTGCTGATCGTGAGCTGCCGATCATCAAGCGCATCGCCGTTGGCTCGCTGCGCAACAAGCTGCTGCTGATCCTGCCGATCGCATTGATTCTCAGCGCGATCGCTCCGACGCTGGTCGAGGTCATCCTGATGCTCGGCGGTACGTACCTCTGTTTCGAAGGTGCGGAGAAGATCTACCACCGGCTCAAGCACGACGACAGCCACGACCTCCCTGCGGTCATGAAGGGCCCGGAGGCCGAAGACGAAACCGTCAAGGGCGCCGTCCGTACCGATCTCATTCTTTCGGCCGAAATCATGGTCATCTCGTTGAAGGAAGTCATCGACGAGCCAATCGTCCAACGCGCCATCATCCTCGTGGTCGTCGCCGTGCTTATCACGGTCATCGTCTACGGCGTGGTCGCCCTCATCGTGAAGATGGACGACATTGGCCTGAAGCTCGCTGGCCAACATTCCAATACCTCACAGAGGCTGGGCCGCGCGATGGTCATGGGCATGCCCAAGCTGCTGACCACACTGACGATTGTTGGCACCGCCGCCATGCTCTGGGTCGGCGGCCACATCCTGCTCATTGGAACCAAAGAACTCGGCTGGCACGGCCCGTACGACTTCGTGCACGACCTCGAGCAGCAGGTCGAAGACGTCGGTGGCATTGGCGGATTACTCGCCTGGCTGATCAACACCGGTATCTCAGCGATCATCGGCCTCGCCGTCGGCGCCATCGTCGTGACAGTCGTCTCTCGCTTCCACCGCTCATCAGACGGCGAAGTTTCAGTTGGGGTCTGACCCCAACTGAAACTTGCTCGCTGCCTAGCTTTCGAGTGCTGCGGCCAGACGTTCCAGCGTGGCTTCCATGCCAGCTCGGTTGTGAGTCACGCGATCTGCCACGCCGGAGATCGACTCGCCCCGGGCCTTGGATGCTTCGGGTCGCAGGTCTTGTGCGTACTCGGTGACCCGGCAACCAGTGGCAGTCGGCTCGATGGCGTAGCCCCACTTGGCGAACACGAAGTCACGGGAACTGCAGTCGAAGAAGAAGCGCTCGCACGGCATCAGTTCGACGATCGTGGCCATGATGCTCCACTCCTTGTCGCCGTTCTGATTGTGCCCGGTGTACTGGGCACCGACCTCGGCCCGATCGAAGCCTTCGTTCCATTCGGCGCGACGCGTCTCAGGCGACCATTCGCCCATACGGGTGATGTCGGTAATCGCGGCGAAGACCGCCTCGGGCGATGCAGCGATGTCGCGGGACACTTCGATGTCAGGAGTCATGTCGCGAACGTAGGCGAGCGCAATGCCACTGCTACAAATCGCAGCCGTACCAAACGCCTGACCCCAGATCGAGCGGAGGAACGCTGCCACCGCATCGATGAAGTCGATGAAGTTCTCAGAATGGATGTTGTGCCCGGCACCGTCGAGCGCTGACACGATCGGGCCCCAGCCAGGTGCAGCGAGAGCGTCGGCGGCCTCCGGTCTGATCTGTTGTCGGACTCGATCCACGAGGGGTACTCAGCATCGGGCCAATCGAAATACTGCCGCGCGAGTTCGGCAAGCTCTTGCTCGGTGGCCTCGCCCAATGAGACGAGCCACGCCCGTACGACCTCGCGTCGATCATCCGGGATCGTTCCATCATGTTCCTGATTAGCCGACCATTAAGGGTCCACAAACACAAGCCCAGACGCGACCCCGGGTGGGAAGCAGCAAATTCGGCCATCGTGCGCGCACCGACCGAGTGGCCAATCAGCATCGGGTGATCACGTCGTACCGCTCGGCGAGCGCATCGGCGACACGCCACCAGCATTTCGCGCTGCCACTGAGCCCATGGGCAAGCTCCACCGACGAGCGACCGACGAGCCCAGTCCGATACAGATGGAAGTGACCGTGGTCGGTCTGGAGTCCGCCTTGATCCAGACTTGATCTGCCCTTGGCTGTCGGCAGATCAGCGGTGATCAAACTGACATTGCATCACATTGACAGAATAAAAGACATCCCACGGAGAAACCATGAACCATCTGAGACGATTGCTCATCGCCGGCACAGCACTCTCGATGATGTCGCTATCGACTCCCGGCACGGCAGCAGCCGGCACAGAAGAACCAGCCGACCCGACCTACACCACCGACGATGCCGGAATTGGCGCAGGAGATTCCTGCGCAGCGACGATCGACGAGGATCGCCCATCTCGCGGCGCCGACGCCACCTTCACCGTCGTGACCACGCCCACAGTCCTCTACACGTCAAACTTCGACAGTGAAGACAACGCCAACTGGAGCTTGATATCAGGAACCTGGCAGTTCGTTGATGGCACACTCGCCCAGGTCGAAAACTGCGACTATGACGCTTCGGCACTGCTCGACACGCACGCCGTCATTGACTTCCGCTGGGAAGGCACCTTCACCAGCGAAACTTCCAACCAGGGCGGCCTGGTCATCAACCAGCAGTCAGCAGCAACCCGCAGCGGCGCAACACTGATCGACCTCGCTGAGGACGGCACAAAACTTCGCTGGGGCACCTACGACGCACTTGGCTACTACGTCTACGCAGGCGCCGTGGCGATTGACCGGCCGGCCGACGGCACCGACGTCACGCTCACCGTCGAGGTCCACGACACCGACGTCAGCGTCGCCATTAACGGCACAACGATGGGCACGTTCACGACCGCGCACGCCGGCGGCCTCGTCGGCCTCGTCGCCACGCAGTCGACAGTCGCGTTCACGTCCGTCACCCTCACTGGACTCGGATCTGTGGCTGCATCGAGCGAATCATCAACAATGAGAACATCCCTGGTGGACCGGATGATCTTTGCGAACACGTATGTCAGTGCAGGAACAACTGCAACGATCAACGGCAGCGTTGTAGCAGGGACCTACTTCACCACGGGGGTGAGCGCAGTAGTCAACGGCGATACTTTGGCCGGGGCCGCCACCACGCTCGGTGCGAGTTCA
>JBLIMF010000256.1:0-3506 GCA_047638615.1 Gammaproteobacteria bacterium | reverse complement strand
GAGCCGGAGCCCGAGCCTGCCGCAGAGCCGGAGCCCGAACCGGCCGTCAAGGGATTCGCCGCACTCGGTCTGCGCCAGGAACTCGTCGACACGCTCAACGAGCTTGGCTACGAAGAGCCCACACCGATTCAGCGTGAGACGATCCCGCTGCTGTTGACGGGTCGAGACATGCTCGGCCAGGCAGCAACCGGCACGGGCAAGACCGCCGCGTTCGCACTCCCGGCGCTCAACGCCATCGAGCCCGGCTTTCCAGATGCACCTTCGGTGCTGGTCCTGACGCCAACCCGCGAGCTGGCCGTGCAGGTCAGCGAAGCAATTGTGAAGTACGGCAAAAAGCTCGGCGCCAAGGTGGTGCCGGTGTTCGGTGGCCAGCCGATTGGCCGCCAGCTGGGCGCCCTCGATCGTGGTGCGCACGTCGTCGTGGCCACGCCGGGCCGAGCAATCGACCACATCGGTCGCGGCTCGCTGCGTCTCGACAAGATCAAGACCGTCATCCTCGATGAGGCCGACGAGATGCTCGACATGGGCTTCACCGACGACATCGAGTCGATCCTCGAGAGCACACCGACTGATCGCCAAACGGTGATGTTCTCGGCCACGATGCCGCCGCGGATCCACTCCATCGCGAAGCGCCACCAGCGCAACCCTGAAAAGATCAAAATCGGCAAGGCCGAAACGCAAGAGAGCCAAAAGCTCATCCGCCAGAAGGTGTACTTCGTTAAGCGCAACGACAAGCCGTATGCGCTCGGCCGCATCCTCGACATCGAAACCCCTGACGCAGCCATCGTGTTCTGCCGAACCCGCATGGACGTCGACCAGCTGACCGCCACCATGGGCCTTCGCGGCTACCGCGCCGAGGCACTCCACGGCGGCATGGACCAGTCGCAGCGCGACCGCGTCATGGCACGCCTGCGCGATGGCACCGCCGAATTACTCGTCGCAACCGACGTCGCAGCTCGCGGCCTCGACGTCGACACGCTCACCCACGTCGTCAACTACGACGTTCCCGCAGCTGCTGAAAGCTACGTCCACCGCATTGGCCGTGTCGGCCGTGCAGGCCGAGAGGGCACCGCAATCACGCTGGCCGATCCGCGAGACCGCCGTCAGCTTGGCAACATCGAACGCCTCATGAAGACGACCATCGAGGTCGGCAGGGTGCCAAGCGTGGCCGACCTGCGTGCCCGTCAGGTCGAGGTCACCGTCACCCAGATCCGTGAAGCCCTGACCGCACCCGACCTCGAAGACTTCAACAAGGTCCTGCACTCCCTGGCTGGCGAAGACAGCGATCGCAACATTGCGCTCGCCGCCATCAAGCTCGTCCACGAAGCTCGTGGCGCCGTGATGGACGAGCGCGAAATCCCTGACGCTTCGGTGCGCAACGAGCGCAGCAGCGACTACAAGGACAAGCGGTCCGACGGCAAGGCTCGCCATCGCGACGACCGCGAATGGGACGACAAGGGCAAGGGCAAGAAGAAGTTCGACCGCGACGACCGGCAGGGCAAGAAGCGCGACTTCGACAACTCCGACACTGGCTTCATCTTCATCAGCCTCGGCCGCAAGAGCGGCGTCCGCCCGGGCGACCTCGTTGGCGCCATCGCCAATGAGTCAGGCCTCACTGGCCGCCAAATCGGACCGATCCGGATCTCTGAACAGCACTCAGTTGTGGGTGTGCCCTCGGACGATGTCGATCGCGTGATCGCGGCGATGGATCGTGCAACGATGCGCGGCAAGCCGGTGAAGGCTCGTCGATACACCGACTGATTTCTGAACTGACGGCGATGTGGTGTCTGTCACCACGTCGCCGTCGAGGCTGGATCGTCAGCTGAAGTTCTCGAAGTACCGGCTCGGTGTCGGGCCAGCCTGGCCCTGATACTTGCTGCCCTTGGCGCCCTGGCCATACGGCAGGTCCGCAGGTGACGTCATCTCCATGAAACTGATCTGACCGATCTTCATGCCTGGGTAGAGCGTGATTGGCAAGCTTGCGACGTTGGCGAGTTCGAGCGTGATGTGCCCGTCGAAGCCGGCGTCGATGAAACCGGCTGTGGAGTGGATCAGCAGCCCAAGGCGCCCAAGGCTGGACTTGCCTTCGACACGCCCGACGAGGTCGTTGGGCATCGCCATCCGTTCGAGGGTCGAACCAAGGACGAATTCACCGGGGTGCAGCATGAACGGTTCGTTGCCAATGCCATGCTCGTCGCAGGGCATCTCGATCAGCTCGGTGAGCCCTGTCATATCTCGCTTGACGTCGATCACGCCTGCGGTGTGGTTGCGGAACACACGAAACAAGTTCGAGATCCGAACATCGATCGACGACGGCTGGATCAGCGAATCGTCGAGCGGGTCGATGATGATGCGGCCAGCATCGAGCTGTTCGCGGAGGCTGCGGTCGGACAGGATCACGGAGACACGTTACCCAACCGGTGCGCAGCGGGCGCATGGGCTACGTTCCGCCTCATGTACAACCCGCCGGCCAACCGCGTCGACGACGTCGCCATGATCCACGAACTCATCGAGCGTGCCCGCTTCGCTCACGTCATCTCGCACGCAGGCGACACCTTCGCATCGTCTGGTCTGCCACTGCTCCTCGACCGATCCACGGGCAAGCTCGGTGTGCTCCGCGGACACCTCGCCCGAGCAAACGATCAATGGAAGGCGCTCGACGGTGCCTCCGTGCTTGCGCTGTTCCCGCTCACTGACGGGTACGTCACGCCATCGCGCTACCTATCAAAAGCCGAGCACCACCGAGTGGTCCCAACCTGGAACTACGAGGTCGTCCATGCCCACGGCACGGTTCGTATCCATGACGACCCGGAATGGGTGCGCGAGCTCGTGTCAGACCTCACCGACCATCACGAAGCAGCCCGCCACGACCTTGATGTCGCACCGCAGTGGGCAGTTACCGATGCTCCGTCGGACTTCATCGACAAGCAACTCCGAGCAATCGTCGGGGTCGAAATCGAGATGACCCAGCTGGATGGCAAGCGCAAGCTCAGCCAAAACCGGTCAGATGCCGACCGGCTTGAGGTAATTGCGGGCCACGCCACCTCGCCAGCCGAACGCGACCGTGCGTTGGCGGTAGCAATGCGCGAAGTGTTCTAGACGAGGGCGTGAACGGCCGAGCCCATCAGGTCGATGAAGTTGTCGGCGTAGAACCGGTCGCGGACGTCCTCGGAACGGTCGCCGAGGCTGCGCTCGAATCGTTCGAACGGCCGACGGCCACCTTCGACGTGCGGGTAGTCGGTGTTGAAGAGCAGGATGTCGGGGCCGACTTGATCGGTGACCCAGCCGACGTCTTCGGTCGGATACGGCGTCACCCTGACCTGACGTTGCACATACTCGCCCGGCGTGATCGACAGATCGCGCAGCCGTTCCTCGTGCCGACCGAAGGCGTCCATTGCGGACTCCATCTGCTTCAGCCAACTCGGGAGCCATGTGCAACCCTGCTCGATGACGCCGACGCGGAGATTGGGGTGGCGCTCCAGCACCCCGTCGAAGATCATCGTGGC
>JBLIMF010000255.1:0-3507 GCA_047638615.1 Gammaproteobacteria bacterium | reverse complement strand
CGCGCACGCTTGGCCCGAAGGTTCGTGTCAACTGCATCGTGCCCGGACCGTTCCTCACCGACATCTCCAAAGCCTGGGACCTCGATGCATTCAACGAACGTGCCGCTGAGGCGTATGCGTTGGAGCGCGGTGGGAAACCGAGCGAAATCGTCGGCGCCGCCCTCTACCTCGCAAGTGACGCATCAAGCTATACGACCGGCGCACTGATCGACATCAACGGCGGGCCGCGTTGAGCGCTGCAGGTTCGCTCGTTATCCGCAACTGCGACGCTCTGATCGACGGCGTGGTCGTCAGCGGTCAAGATATCCATGTCGTCGCTGGTGTGATTACGGCCATCGGGCCGACATCTGGTCAGTCGCTGACGGGAGACGTCGACGCCAGAGGGCTGATGGCGATGCCCGGGTTCATCAACTCACACACACACGCCGCAATGACGCTGCTGCGTGGTGCCGTCGAGGACGTGGCGGTGGAGTCGTGGTTCAACGATCACATCTGGCCAATCGAGGTCAATGTCACGGCTGACGACGTCCAACTCGGCACCGAGCTGGCCTGCGCAGAGATGATTCAGGGAGGCGTCACGAGCTTTGCCGACCACTACTTCCACGCCGACCGCGCCGCTGCAGCCGTCATCAACTCGGGACTTCGAGCAAACCTTGGCATGACGTTCTTCTCAAGCCAGGGCCCAGCCGGGCGAGAAACCTCGACGTCATTCGCTGCCGCCTGGAACGGTGCGGCCGGTGGCCGTATCACCACCTCGCTGGCACCACACTCCACCTACACCTGCGACGACGCCGATCTCTCTTCCGCAGCAGACGCTGCCCGCACACTTGGGGTTCGCGTCCACCTCCATGCCGCCGAAACGATCGAGCAGACCGAGTCGAGCCTTGCGGCACGCGGCATCACACCGATCCAAGTGCTCGCCAACACCGGCGTGCTCGATGCCGGCGTGCTCATCGCGCACGGCTGCGGCATCATCCCTGACGACCTTGCGCTGCTCGCGCCTTTCGCCGATCGCGTCGGTGTGGCGCACTGCCCCAAGACCTACATGAAGCTCGCCACGAACCCGCTGACGCCAATCGATGCGCTGCGTTCGGTAGGCATCGCCGTCGGCCTGGGAACAGATGGCCCGGCATCGTGCAACAGCATCGACTTGTTCGAAAACATGCGGCTAACGGCGCTGGCCCAGAAGTTCATCCATCGCGATGCCACTCGGCTTGGCGTCAGTCAGGCGCTCGCGATGGCCGGACCCGAGTCGGCGCGCGTGATTGGAAGTTCGGCCGGGCGGCTTGCCGTCGGCGCACCCGCCGACATCATCCTTGTCGATCTGACCGGGCTCCATTGTCAGCCGCTCCACGACCCGCTCGCGGCGCTCGTCTACTCCGCGCGAGCAAGCGACGTCCAGACCACCATCGTCGACGGAATCCCCCTCATGGTCGACCGCGAACTCCTCACGGTTGACGCCGCCGAATTGAGCGCCCGAGTCGCTGCCCGGGCCCCTCAACTGCTTGATCACGACCCGACGCAGTCGATCCAGACCTACGCACCCTGACGCCGTTCCCAGCCCCCACCCGTTCCGGCAGCAACGTCCGCTTGCCCGCGGGCAGAACCAGACATCACGCCAGCTGCGAGGATGACGGAATGGCCCACGGCACTCACGACTACGACATCGATCCGCGCAACGTCGACATCATCATCGGCATCAACGACGACCTGTTGCCGCGCGAGAAGGCAATGGTCTCGGTGTTTGACAGTGGCTTCATGCTCGGCGACGGCGTGTGGGAAGGCATCCGGGTACATGGTGGGAAGCTCGCATTTCTCGGTGATCACCTGCGGCGCCTGTACGAGGGTGCGATGGGCATCGATATGGACATTGGTCGCTCCACTGGCGAGCTGACTGCGATGATCCAGGCGACACTCGATGCGAACGACATGGGTGATGCCGACGGCGTGCACATCCGCTTGATGGTCACCCGCGGTGTGAAGTCGACGCCCTACCAGGACCCGCGCTTCACGATCACGCCGGCCACCATTGTCATCATCCCCGAGTACAAGACCGCTCGTCCGGAGACGCTGACGCAGGGCGTGCGGCTGTACACCGTCTCCACTCGGCGCGGTCGTCCCGACGTGCAGGATCCGAAGTGGAACTCGCACTCGAAGCTCAATTGTATTTCGGCGTGTATCCAGGCAACGAAGGCCGGCGCCGACGAAGCCTTGATGCTCGACCCGCAAGGCTTCGTTGCCACGTGCAACTCAACCCACTTTTTCATCGTGCGTCATCCCGATGGGCCGGATGGCCCTGCCGAGGTATGGACGTCGACCGGCGATTACTGCATGCCGGGCATCACGCGGCGCAACGTGTTGCGGCTGTGCGGACAGAACGATGTGATCTGGCGTGAGAAGAACTTCAGTGTGACCGAGTGTTATGGCGCCACCGAGGCGTTCGTCACGGGCACATTCGCAGGGATTGCCCCGGTCACGGAAATCGACGGGCGGACAATTGGCACCGGCGAACGGGGCCCAGTGGTCGAGCAGCTGCAGCAGTGGTACGTCGAGATGCTGGAGAACTTGTGACCCGAATTGCGATGTGGTCAGGGCCACGCAATCTGTCGACGGCAATGATGCGCAGCTGGGAGAACCGCAGCGATACAGCGGTGATGGACGAGCCGCTGTATGCCGCGTATCTCGCCACGACCCGGCTCGACCATCCGGGCCTCGATGAGATCGTCGAGGCGGGCCCGGCCGCTTTTGACGATGCGATTACAGCGTGCCTCGCGCCCCTCGCAGACGGCATCACGGTCAGCTATCAAAAACACATGGCGCACCATCTACTCCCTGACACCGATCGGTCGTGGATCGGTGGCTTGCGCAACGTGCTACTCCTTCGTGATCCGCGGCGCGTGCTGGCGAGCTACACGAAGGTGCGTGAGTCCGTCACGCTCGACGACATTGGCGTGCCTCAGCAGGTAGAACTCGCGGCACATTGTGAGCTGATCGTCGACTCCGCCGACTTCCTCACCGACCCGGCGGGCTACCAGCGCGAGATCTGCCGCCGGCTCGACGTGCGCTTTGACCAAGCAATGCTCACCTGGCCATTGGGACCACGAGCCAGCGACGGAGTCTGGGCTCGCCACTGGTACTCAGCAGTCGAAGCCTCCACCTCATTCGGACCACCGCCGACCGATCCACCCGCGTCGCTGCCGCCGCACCTCGCACCAATCGCCGACGAAGCCGTCGCGATCTACGACGAGCTGCGCGCATACCGGCTCACGATCTAAATTTCGGAACTCGACAACGAACGCCTGTCTAGTGTCACACTTTGGTCAGACCAAAGTGTGACAAGCCTCGACGTGAGCGACCCACTGGAGGCTCAAACTTGCTCCGCCCCCCCAAAAAAAGCATGATCGAGTCAGACGCCAGCCCGAACACCGCTGGTCAGACGCCAGATCTGTTGTAGATCGCTGAGCGACAGCCGCAGGGTGACGATCGACACACCGGCGCCGTCTACGG
>JBLIMF010000254.1:0-3521 GCA_047638615.1 Gammaproteobacteria bacterium | reverse complement strand
ACACCATGATGCCGAGTGTTGCGAAAATGACGTTGCGACGAAACTTGTCAGTGACCTTAATGATGCGTGTGCGATACAGAACGAGCATGACAAAGAACACCGCAGCGGTGGCACCGACAGCCTGGATGACAATGCCGTTCTGATAGGTCTCGTAGCCCTTGGAGATCGCACCGACAGCAAAGCCGTACGACAGCGCATAGACCGGGCCGAGGAACTTCGCCCACATCGGCTTAAACGACGACGCAATCACTGCGCCGAAGCCGACAATGATGCCGACCATTGCGATGGGCGGGAACGAATATGTCGCTTCACCGTTAAGTGCGGTGCCGCCGGCTGCGGACCATCCAAACGATGCGGAGATAAGGAGGAGGATGAACAGGGATCCAACGGCGGTGATCGTGCCGTTGATGGTCATGACGTCCTTCGACCACGGGGTGGTCGGGCCGTCGTTGGTGGGGGCGTTGAGCGGCGATCCGGTGGAGAGCGGGGCAGCGTTTCCGCCGCGCACCGGAGCCGCCCATCCGGAAGCATCACGCCGCATGCGGTCGTCGTTAAAGACTGGGTTGGCCATGAGCCAAGTATATCGGTATCACTATCTGGACCGCTTCAGCTCACGTCGTCAGCGCAGGTCATGTGCGCTGGTGCCTTCCCACATATCGATCTCCGGCGCCGACGCCAAGATGCCGCTGCACGACGTGGCCATCTCGACCATGAGCGGGGAGTCAAAGTGCTGCCGTTGCATCTCGTCAGAATCCCACTTCTGGATCACGAGATGCCGGCCGGGCTTGGTCACGCTCGAACACAGATCAACGTTGCGACAACCGTCTTCCATGCGAGTCAGAACAATGTATTTCGACAGGATCGAAAGCAACTCCGCATTGTCGGTCTGACTCGGGTTCGCATCAAAGGTCATCGTGACCACGACGAGTTCAATTTCGGTGTAATCACTCATTACGATCAGTCGGCTTCCAATATCGTTGATGGAGATACTCACGAAATGACACGCGAAACGCGCAATTGCAGGTTGGCGCAACAGCCCGCGTCGGTATCGTGACCTTCGTCTCGGGTGATGATCGGGTTTAGCACACTTCTTCTGTGATGTCTTGCACACCGAAGAACCAACGACTGAAAAGTAGGAGCCGCCGGTGGCCAAAGATCGCGTTGAACGGGATGACGAAGACCTCGTCCGTCTCTACCTCACTGATATCGGGCAGTACACGCTGCTCACCAAGGACGACGAAGTCCGCCTTGCGAAGGCCATCGAAGCCGGAAACGACGCCATCGAGCAGCTGGATGCCGGTGGCAAAGACGTCACCGCTGCCAAAAAGCGTGAGCTGCGTCGCACAGCCCGCAAGGGTGAAGAGGCCGAGCGCCAGTTCGTCCAGTCGAACCTCCGACTCGTCGTGTCCATTGCCAAGAAGTATCAGGCCTCGGGCCTGCCGTTGCTCGACCTGATCCAAGAGGGCAACCTCGGCCTCATGCACGCTGTCGAAAAATTTGACTGGCGCAAGGGTTTCAAGTTCTCCACGTACGCCACATGGTGGATCCGCCAGGCCATCACTCGCGGCATCGCCAACACGGGTCGCACCATTCGCCTCCCTGTCCACGCCGGCGACACGCTTGCCCGCTTGCAAAAGGCCCGTTCACGACTCGAACTCAAGTTCGGCCGCCCTGCCACGCTTTCCGAGCTGGCCAAGGAAGTCGAGATGCCCGAGGACAAGGTCACCGAGGCGCTGCGCTTCGCCGCGGAGCCGCTTTCGCTGTCTGAGCCCCTGCGTGAAGACGGCGATGCCGAACTCGGCGACGTCGTCGAAGACCGCTCGGCCGAGTCACCCTTCGAAGTGGCAGCCACCGCGCTACTCCCCGACGAGATCAGCCGGCTGCTCGCCCCGCTCGATGAACGCGAACGTGAAATCCTCAAGCTGCGCTTCGGCCTCGACCGCGGCGAACCACGGACCCTTGAGGAAGTTGGCGAACACTTCAACCTGACCCGTGAGCGCATCCGCCAGATCGAGGCTCGTGCAATGAGCAAGCTGCGCCACCCGTCGAGCGACACCGGCGCACGCGACCTTCTCGCCGTCTAACGCTGAACAGATCGACCCCGATTTACCAGCACAATTTCGTTGGACCGCTCAAGAAGCGGCCTGATTCTGCCGAAGCAGCGATGTGTTTGCAATTCGCCGCGCGACGCTTGACGACCTTGAGTCGATGACCAGCGTGTATGTCGCTGCATGGCGACACGGCTTTCAACAAATGTTCACCGCCGGAGTCTTCGCTCGCGATGCCTTCGCCAGCGATCGGGCCACAGAGTGTCGTGAAGTTCTGACCAACGAGCTGACCGACACGTTCGTGGTCGAGACAGACCGCGGTCTCATTGGCTTCGCCTCCGTCCACATCACACACGCTTGCACCGACCTGGAAGACATCTGGCTCCACCCGAATTCGTGGGGCACGGGGGCAGCTGCTGCGCTCGTTTCGACCATCGAAGAAGAGCTTCGGTCGATCGGTGGGGTCCGTCTGACCGCATGGGTCCCCGAAGACAGCCCGAGCGGTCGACGCTTCTTCGACAAAATGGGTTGGAGGACCACCGGAACGATTGAACCGCTGGGCCTCTACATCGAACAGCCGAATCGGTTATTCGAGTACGAGCGCGTCCTCGCTGTAGTGGACGTGACCCACGGCATCCCTCGGCCCGCGACCGCTCTCCGGATCTGAGGGACAGCCAACGCTCTCCTCCCTGTTCCTCACCAGCGTGGTGAGGGGGACCAGAGGCAACACATGCAGGCAAGCCAGCCCAACCCAGAACCTGTCTCGGGAAGAAGGCCTGGACTGACCGCAATGCTGGTCGCTGGCACGGCCGTTACGGGCAGGCCGGGCGACGTAGGCACCTCGGTCGAGGGTGGGGCCGTCAACCGAACCGTTGTCGCCGGTCGTCTCCCAGATGGTGAACAACAGCGCCCCGTACGAACACACCTGCTACAGCTCGCCCGCCTCGACGACCGAGGGGAAAGCAGGTGCGGTCTTCAATCTGCCAAGCTTCTCATCAGCGTTGTCGCCGGCTGCATGCGGCTAGGAGGCAAGCGTAAAGACCTTGACTCTCTCTTCATCGCTGTAGCAGTCGTCGTCACCAGCGTCGCCTTCGTTGGCGCTGACGAGAGAGTCCGTTCCGTCGATGGCCACTGCTGCGATGGCATCGGGCACATACATGCCGAGCACCTTCCAGTTGGCGATTGCCTCGGGGTCGGGCAGATTTCCGGCCTCGTAGCTGGCGACGAAGACGCCCGAGGTCGTGAAGGTCGCGACGGTCCCGTTGGCACTCGCTACCGCAGCCTTGACTGCAACAGCGAAGATGCCGTCACCCACCGCCACACTCTGAATGCCGTTGCCCCAGCTCGACGCATCGACCGAAGCCACCTTGACCGGGCTGTTGGGGTCGGCGGTATTCACGATGTCCACCGCGTTGGCAGTGCCATTGGTGATGAACATCTGATCGGACGCTGGGTCGACAGCCACGATCTCCG
>JBLIMF010000253.1:0-3555 GCA_047638615.1 Gammaproteobacteria bacterium | reverse complement strand
GGCGCAGCCGACGGCCCAGCCGAGACAGTCGAAGTTGTCGACGTCGTCGAGAAGTTGCACGACGGAACAGCGCGGCTCTGTCGCGCTCGATCAGCTCGCAGCGCTCACCGGTCTTGATGCGGTGACCATCACGACCAACCGCGCTCCCGACCAGTTCCCGTCCCGTTGGGATCACCCCGAGCAGCTCGGCCTGTCGTTCCGGTTCGGTGCTGTTGGGTTCAACTACGCCGACGCAGTCGGCAACGCGCCCGATAGCGACCGACAGGGCGAGCTCGGCATCCTTGCCGTCGGTTCGGCGGTCTTCTATGACGCCCGGTTGCAAGCGGGCGACGTGCGTGGCTTCATTGTGAACGACGATACGGAAGGCTGGTTCGCAGCAGCTGATGCAATCGCGGTGAACCTCGTGCAACAGATCGAGAAGCCAACACCGTTCTGATCGAGCCGGCATTGCCGTCGCCCCCGTTCGTGGATTACGTCGTGCGATTTGGTCCACCCTCGCGAATGGGCGAGTCAGGTCGCGCCGCCGCGTGCCAGCGTGACGCGATGAGTGACCAGTGAATCGAAGTTGAACGAATGATCGCCGCAGAGCATGGGGACATCTTCGAGATCCTGCGGAGCCCCGAGGGTCACGTGCAGATCGATGCGTCAGGCATGTTGATGTCGTCGAGCGCTTCCTGTCCAGAGGTAGCGGCTTCGATGGCGCTTCGGAACGACCCTTCTTTGATGTGGGCCTTCGCTGCGATGTCGGCCCGGATCGTGGCGTCGTCGAAGTAACCGTGAGGCTTGCAGGACATGAGCGTCGGCGGGTTGTCTGGCTACAGCGCAGCCGGTGCCTGCTCGACTTCGTGGCCGAACCCGTTGGCCTCGAGCCGGTCCCAAACACTGATCAGATAGGTGCCGCCGGGGCGCAGAACGCGTGCGACTTCCGCGGGAGCAGCGACCTTGTCGGGGAAGAACATCACACCGCACTGGCAGACGGCAACATCAAACGACGCCTCGGAAATTTGCAGGATCATCACGCCAGCCTGCTGCCATATAACGGGTGCAGCGGTGCCGACCGATTGGGCGTACGGCTCGACTCGCTCCAGCGGGGCGGCCAATGTGGGGCTGTCATGGTGGGGTGGCCAATGTGGGGCGGCCAATTTGGGGCGGTCAATTTGGGATGGCCAACGTCGCCCGGAACGGCTTATGGCCAGGCAATGTCATATATACTGGACGAACGACGACCTATGGCGGCTCACCGAGCAGTCCCCTGGGGCGCAGAGGGATCTCATGGGTACTGGCACGGACGTGGAGCGCGCTGCTGGCGACGATGAGCAAGATCTGTCGACAGCGGCGCCCGACGTGCGCAACCTGTCGAAGGCTGACCTCTACCAGCTCGATCTGAGTGGCGCCGATCTGTCCGGAGCGAACCTCAGTGTCGCCCGGCTTGATGGCTGCGATCTGTCCGGCGCGCTCCTGGCCAAAGCTGATCTGAGCGGTGCTGTCCTCGCCGGAGCGAACCTCACCGGTGCGGACCTGTCCGGCGCCAACCTGAGCTGGGCTGATCTCGGCAGGGCGAACCTCACCGACGCAAATCTCAGCGGCGCCAACATGGAGATGACGATCACCATTGGCACCCGCTTCAACAACACGACCATGCCCGATGGTTCAACTCGATGATGGCGCAGCCACTCACATTCCACACGGTGTTCGGAGGAACGTCATGACCAAATTGTTCAGAACACTCGTCGCCATCGCTTTGATCAGTACTGCCGCATGCGGCGGTGGGAGCACTGAATCTGATGTGGCGACGATCGACTCACAGGCGCTCGAACAAACAGACGGCACGACCGAAGAAGTCGATGCAACTGACACGGACGACACGACTGATGCGGCCGAAGAGTCAGACGGCACCAGGTCGTCGGCCATCCCGTTCGAGTGCTTCGCCGATGAAGAGGCATTCGACGCCTGCTGGGAAGGCGGCGAGGTTCCCGACGAGTGCATCGACGCCGAGGGCTTCATTCTCGACGAGTGCTTCCCGAGCGATGACGAGGGATCCAATGGGGCCCCATCTGAGCCCACTCCGGCCCTCGGAGCCGGTTCAGTCAGTAGCGGCTTTGATCCGGCCGTCGACGCGTTCAGCTTCGCGAATTACGGCGACGACACAGGCGCAGTCGATCTGACCGTCATCGAAATGCAGCGCATGTTTGGTGACGGCGTTTGTGCGAATCAGGTCGACGGTTGCACCCTCGCGCCTCCTGCCCGCCAGTGGATGGAGCAGATGAATAAGTACATGGCCGGCGGTCATTGCGAGGGCATGGCCGTGCTCAGTTCGCTGTTCTACTTCGGCGGATCCGACCCGAGCGACTTTGGTGCCGACTCGGTGCGCGACCTGGAGTTCGCCGGGAATGAAGCGCTGCAACGCGAAATTGCCTATTGGTGGGTGACGCAGGGAACTTTCCCTGGGGCGTCGCAATCCGTCCGTGATTCGCCCAGCGAAGTTCTCGACACGTTGATCGAGTCGTTCAGCGAGGGCCAGCAAGCCACTGAATCGTGGTCAATCGGAATCTGGAAACGCGACGGCACCGGTGGTCATGCTGTGACCCCGTACGCGGTCGAGGACAACGGCGACGACACATACAAGCTCTTTGTCTACGACAACAACTACCCCAGCCAGGGCCGCGTCCTCACGATTGATCGCGGTGCCGACACGTGGCAGTACGAGGCGTCCACCAACCCGAATGTCGAAACCGACCTGTACGAGGGCGATGCCGATACCGACTCGCTCAGCATCCATCCGACTTCGCCGCGACTCGGTTCGCAGGACGCAGCATTTACTTCCGAAGGCGAGATCTCGGGCTACGCAACGGTGCTGCAAGCGGGCAATGACGGAATCGAAATTTGGTTGGACGGTGACGCCAACCTGCTGATCACTGCGCTCGACGGCCGTCGCGTTGGTTGGCTCAAAGACGGCACATTCGTCAACGAGATCGACGGCGCGACTGCCACCGATTTCAAGTTCGGCGTTGCTGTCTGGGACGTCAAGGAGGAACCCGTCTACGTGATCCCGGGTGACATCACCGAATTCTCGGTCACCATCGATGGGTCGCAACTCGACGAGCAAGCGGTTTCCACCGTCACGATGATTGGGTCGGACTTCAGCATGGAGGTTGAGGATGTGGTGCTCGACCCGGGTGAATGGGATCTGATTGAGGTCAGCGTCGTCGACGGTGAATACCTTGAACTGAACTACTCGAGTGACTACGCCGACTCGCCTTATATCTGGTTAGCGGTATCCACCGATGATGCCGACTACGAGGCCATCGTTCGGGGCTCCGATATCGAGCCTGGCGGCTCGTTCAACGTGATCCTCGACTACCCGAATGGCGATTTCATCCTCGACACGACCGACCAGACCGAGCTTGGTATCTATGAACTGCTGGTTGCCCGCATCGACGATGAAGGCGAGTACTTCTTCGGTAACGACGAGATCGAGTTGGAGGCCGACGACACCCTCTACGTGAACTTCTTCGAGTGGGAGGGTGATGGAAGCCCGATGTATCTGGACTTCGA
>JBLIMF010000252.1:0-3579 GCA_047638615.1 Gammaproteobacteria bacterium | reverse complement strand
CGAATGATCAACCCGTGACTGGGCCGCTGGCTCAGTTTGGAACGACGAGATCACCTGCTTGTAGTTGGTGGGCATAGCGCCCGCCGGCTGCAAGCAGCTCGTTGTGTGTACCGATCTCGGCGATGCGACCGTCTTCGATGAACGCGATTCGGTCTGCGCTGCGAATCGTCGACAGGCGATGTGCGATGACGAGCGCAGTTCGACCCTCCATCGCATGTTCGAGCGCTGCTTGGATGTGCGCTTCGTTTTCGTTGTCGAGGTGACTCGTTGCCTCGTCGAGAATGATGATGGCAGGGTCTTTCAACAGCAGGCGGGCAATCGCCAACCGTTGCTTCTCACCACCACTCAACCGATAGCCGCGCTCACCAACAACGGTGGCATAGCCGTCAGGCAGCGCGGCGATCGTGTCGTGAATCCGAGCAGCCTTGGCTGCGGCAATGACCTGGTCGTCAGTGGCCGACTGGTCGGCGTAGCGAAGGTTGTCGCCGATTGATTCGTGGAACAGGTGCGGATCCTGTGACACCACGCCGATTGATGCGCGCAAGGAATCGAGGGTGAGGTCGCGGACGTCGTGTCCGTCGATACGGACCACTCCGTTCGTGACGTCGTAGAGGCGGGGGAGGAGCGAGATCGTGGTCGACTTGCCAGCACCAGATGCCCCGACGAGGGCGAGTGTTTCGCCTGGAGCGATGGTGAGCGACAGGCCGTGCAGCACGTCGACATCCGGATCGGTATCGCCACCGAGGCCGGCGTTCTGCTCCATGGTGGGGATGGCCGAATCGGCCGCAGGGGGGTACCGGAAGATGACGTCGTCGAACTCGACGCCACCGCGCGGGGCGACCAGATCGACCGCACCAGGTTTTTCTTGAATTGCTTCCGGTGCATCGAGCACTTCGAAGACGCGTTCGAAGCTGACCATCGAGGTCATCAAGTCGACGCGTGCGTTGGTGAGCCCGGTGAGTGGTTGGTACACGCGGGTGACCAGAGCAGCCAACGCCACGAGCGTGCCGGCGGAGATGTCGCCGTCAACAACCATGAGTGCTCCGATGCCATAAATCGCAGCCGTGCCGATTGCCCCGACAAGACCGAGGGCAACGAAGAACACACGGCCGTAGATCGCCGACTGAATGCCGGTGTCACGGACGCCACGCGCTCGGCTCTCGAAGGACTTACGCTCGCGTTGGCCGGAGCCGAACAGCTTGACGAGGGTGGCACCCGAGACATTGAAGCGCTCGGTCATCTGCGTGTTCATCGCAGCGTTGTGTCCCATCTGCTCTCGGGAGATTCCCTGCAGGCGCGTACCGACGCGGCGCGCTGGCACGATGAAGAGCGGCAACACAATCAGTGTCAGCAGTGTCAGCCGCCACTCAAGGGCGATCATTGCGGCCAACGTGGTCGTCAAGACGATGACGTTGCTGACCACACCGCCGAGCGTGCTGGTGACTGCTGACTGGGCGCCGACGACATCGCTGCTCAACCGGGACGTAATCGATCCGGTAGGTGTCCGTGTAAAGAATGCGATTGGCATGCGTTGGACCTTCGCGAACAGTGCGCCGCGCAGGTCGTAGATAAGGCCTTCGCCAACTCGAGAGCTGCACCAGCGCTGCACAATTGCGAGGCCTGCGTCGGTGAGCGCAGCGAACACGGCGATGGCGGCGAGCACTTTGATCGCACCGCGATCACGATCGGGGATCGCATTATCGATGATCTCGCGAACGACGAACGGAGGGACGAGGGCAAGGAGAGCGGCAACGACGATCGCGAGGAGGAACACCGTGATCGTCCGGCGATATGGGTGGGCGAACGCCCACACACGTCGATACGTGCCATCGGCCAGCTTCACGCCGTCGAGGGCTCCTTTGTCGCCGGGAATCATGTGGTTTGGGGCCATCCGCATATGGACCACGTTAAGGGTTGTCTGACCACTCGCCCCGCACGCAGCTCGGGTCCAATTTTGTTGTTTACAGAACGATGTGGGAACGCAGATGTCGCTGACCGGAGCCGCTCGTACGATGCAGCTTTATGCGGCGTACCTCTGCACTCTTGACGGGGGCGATCGTCATTGCCAGTTGCACCGGCAGTGATGTAGTACCGGCGCCTCAGACCCGTGAGATCACTGCGATTGCGACCACCATCGTGCCGGCGTCGGACACCGCACAGCAGGGCGACGCATTGGCGCCGACGACGGTCGCATTGGAGCATCTTGATTACGAAATCGAGTGGACTGAGTTGGGCGGGAGCGTCGACGATGCACTGCTCACGGTTCCCCTCGACTACGCCGATCCGCAGGGCGAAACCATTGAGCTGTACGTGACGCGACACCGAGCTGACCCTGATGGCCGGGTCGGCTCACTCCTGGTCAACAACGGAGGGCCAGGTTCTCCGGCGAGCACGATGGGAATCAACGCAACGAGCTGGTTCCCCCCTGCGGTCACCGAACGATTCGACGTGGTCGGGTGGGACCCGCGCGGTACCGGAATCAGCGGCGGCGCTGTCGATTGCATCGACGACGCGGAATACGACAAGTTCTTCGCTGCCGGTGATATCACGCCAGACGACAGTTCCGAGAAGGATAATCTCGTTCGGCTCGCCGAAGAGTTTGCCACGCGCTGCGAAGAACGGGTTGGCCGGGCGCTGCAGTACATCGGCACCAACAACTCGGCTCGTGACATGAACGCGATTCGTCAGGCGCTGGGCGAAGAGCAGGTCTCGTACTTCGGATTCAGCTACGGCAGCGAGCTTGGTGCTGCGTGGGCCACGTTGTTCCCGACGACGGTGCGGGCGGCAGTGTTCGACGGAGCCGCTGACCCGAACGCCGACGCGACCGAGAGCACGCTTCAACAGTGGATCGGCTTCGAGAATGCACTCAACACGTTCCTCGCCGAGTGCAGCGCTACTACGTCGTGCGCATTCCACAACGACGGCGACGCCGAGAGCGCCTTCGACGCGCTGTTCGTACAACTTGACGAGTCGCCGCTTCCGGGGCCCGAAGGTCGAGCCGACGTCAACCTCGGCGTTGCGGTGACCGGTGTGGTGCGGGCGATGTACTCGGATCGATTCTGGCCAGCGCTCGAACGGTCACTGCAAGACGCCCAATCCGGCGACGGAGCTGGGCTGCTCGCACTCCAAGATGCCTACTACCAGCGGGGCGTCGATGGGACATACGGCAATCTACTCGAGTCGTTCCAAGCGATTTCGTGTGCTGACGACCCGGAACGGCTGACCGTTGAGGAAGCCGATGAACGGGCTGGGGTCCTCATCGGAGCGGCACCCCGCTTGTTCCCTTACACCACAGGGTCGTACACGTGCAGCTTCTTCCCTGAGGCTATTGATCCGCGGATTGACGTGACTGGCATCGGCGCTGGCCCGATCGTGGTTGTCGGCACGACGGGTGATCCAAGCACACCGCTTGAGAGCAGCCGCAAGATGGCAGCAGCGCTTGAAGACGGTCGCTTGGTGGTTGTCGAGGCAAATCAGCACACCGGCTACCGGGTGAACAGCTGTATCGACGACGCCATCCACAATTATCTGATTCAGCTTGAGGCCCCGGACACCGAGACTGTTTGCGGCTGATCGCTC
>JBLIMF010000251.1:0-3599 GCA_047638615.1 Gammaproteobacteria bacterium | reverse complement strand
GGTCAGGTGTCGCTCGCCGATCGATCTACCGGTACTTCGACGACCTGTCAGATCTCTCGATGCAGGCGTTGTGGCGCTTCATCAACGATGCTGCCGAAGATGCGGTGCCCGGCAATCCAGGGGTCGGCCCGCTGCTCGAGCGCATCTCGACCTTCGCCGCAATCCGCAATCCGCAATCCAGAAGCTTGCCAAGACACATGCGTTCGGACTATCAGCCCGCCGCCGTCTCGCCGATGTCGATGGCGTCGAAGCTGGTCTCGCTGTGGTCAGCGACCTTGTTCGGGTGCAGCTGACCGATCAGTTCGAGCCGGAGCTCAACGAGATGGACGACGATCGACGCATTACTCAACGCTGACTGACGTCGGGGTTCATCCGCCCCGGGCGTCCAGCAGACGCGCAGCAAGCTCACGCAGCTCGGTTTTCTGGATCTTCGTCCCGTTCGGACCGGGAGTCGTGGGGAACTCTTCAATAACGAGGACCCGAACCGGCACCTTGTAACGAGCGAGCCGTTCGCGACAGCGGTCGATCGCTGCTAACTCGACAAAGCCCTCTGCGGCGCCGACCACGAACCCGACGGGGCGCGCTCCGTTCGGCAAGTCGACGACAACAACCTGAGCCGCATCGACGGCATCGTCATCCATCAAAACGGCTTCGATCTCGGTGGGGCTCACGAGGAACCCGCCCAAGCGCAACACGTCGCCCATCCGTGCGATGTACTCGAAGCTACGGTCACCATCTGCCTCAGCAAGGTCTCCAGTTCGGAACCACCCGTCGTCGTGGTGCTGGGCCGTCAACTCAGCGTCAATATGATTCCCACCTTCGGCCAGATAGCCAGCAAACAGGCTCGGCCCCCTGAGCTGCAACTCTCCGTCGACAATTCGATACGACGCCTGCGACGACGACAACGTGCCACCCGCTCGTGTGCGCTGGGCTACGTCGCCCTCCGGGTCGCGCAGCGTGAACAAGGCCTGCACCTCACTCATCCCATACAGACCTGTCAGCGTCGCTCCTGCCGCCGCTGCACGTTCGACGATGCCATCGAGGCTGGTATTGAACCGGGCGTAGCCACCGAGGCGAACCGACGACAGGTCGGTGCCGTGTCCGAGCAAACGGTGAAACATGTCGTCGCTGCCGTTCAGGCAGGTCACACGCTCACGCTCGATCACTGCCGTCGTCCGTGCGAGGGCGAAGTCATTCACGATGACGCGACAGCCAGCGGCGACAGCTGCCATCAGCGAGGCGAGGCCGAAGGTCCCGCAGAGCGGCATCACTGCCATCACCGTGTCGTCCGAGCGGTAGCCGAAGCGTGCCGCGGCATCAAAGGCGTGGTCGGCGATCGAGCATTGCTGCTGGAGCACCATCTTTGGGCGGCTCGTGGTGCCCGACGTGGTGAAGACGACGAACGGATCTTTTGGTCGACGCACTCGGTCCATCGGCATCGCCGATGTCCACGGACCGGGCCCGCCGTCGTGCGAGCCCGCGATCTCGACTGGCTGAGCGCCTGATCGTTCTACAAGGTCGGCAGCCTCAACGTCGCTGTAGCGCGTGTTGACCGACACGGCCACGAATCCTCCCGCAGCACACGCAAGCAACAACCGGATGTATTCGATGCCGTTAGGGAGTCGGATCGGGATGCGGTCGCCAGGCCCGAGGCCCTGTTCGGCAAGCCATGTTGCAAGCCGCAAACCGTCATCCGCGAGTTCGTTCGCCGAACGGCGCGTCCCGTCATCGAAGCTGAGGTGTGAATCCGATCCCTCGAACACATCGAGAACGTCACGATCAAGTGCTGGCACGAGGGTCAGTGTCGCACTCGTGCGCCATCAGCCAGGAAGCGAAACGCTGACTTGGCTGCGCCAGGGGGTCGGAGCGAACCGTCGCCGGCCAATCCGACCTACGCTTCTCCTATGGAGTTGACCGTCGAGGAAGTCCGCGTGCTCGGGTGCCTGATCGAAAAGGGTGCAACGACACCAGATCACTATCCACTGTCGACGAACGCGCTCGTCAACGCGTGTAACCAGAAGTCAAACCGTGAGCCGGTCGTCGATTACAGCGAACAGGAGGCTGTCGCAGCGATGATACTGGTTCGCCAAAATGGGCTTGGTCGGACGAACGGGAGTGGCCGTTCGGACAAGCACCGGCACATCCTTCACGACGCAATTGGACTCGATCTCGATCAGCAGGCACTGCTCGCCGTGATGATGTTGCGCGGGCCACAGTCAGCAGGCGAATTGAAGACACGAACCGATCGGTACACCACATGTCAGGGCACCGGCTTCGAGTCACCCGACGACATCGAAGCAGTACTCACAGCGATGGCCGAGAAGGCCGACCCGTACGTCGCCAACATCGGTCGAGGGTCGGGGCAGAGCCAAGACCGGTGGGCGCATCTCTTCGGCGAAATGGTGCCCGACGTCAGCAACCTCGGCGGTCCCCCGGCGGCAACAGCGCCTGCAACCTCGGTCGGTCCATCGTTGGCGCAGCGAGTCGAGACCCTCGAGACCCGGCTCGCAGTTCTCGAATCGGCACTCGGTATGCCAGCCAACACGCCGTACCCTCCTGAAAATGACTGACATCGCCCCCGTTGATGACGGCTCCAAACTCTGTGTTGCCTGTGGAATCTGCTGCGACGGCATTTTGTTTTCTTCCGTCACGATTACGGACCCATCTGAAGCTGAGCGTGTACGCGCCCATCGGATTCCCGTCCACGTGGTCGACGAGCGCCATTTCTTTGACCAGCCGTGCTCGGCACTTGGGGACAACGGATGTTCGATCTACACCGAACGGCCGCTCCTGTGCCACGCCTATCGATGTCTACTGCTCAAGCAGGTAGACGCTGGCACGATGGCACTCGCCGATGCATTGCGCATCGTCGAAGATGCGCGGCGACGCGAAGTTGAGATCAGGGCCATGCTGCATCAGGACGCTGCGTCCGACGGCACCCCGCTTGTTCATCTGTACCGGCAGTTCCGTCTCGACAACGCAGACCAGCTCGACTCCTCGGAATCCCGCGAACTGATCAAGCGGTTCGAACACCATCAGGCCGAGTTGGCGGAGAACTTCGAGCCGGCGATGATCACCATCTAAGGTAGCAATGGTTCCAAATCGGCTGTTCTGGCGCTGCATCGCACCGAGACAACGCAACAGCGTACGATGCTGAATACACGACGAGAAACGAGCACACCGCTATGTCCAAGAATGCTTACCGTGAGCACATGCAGAGCGTCCCGCTACTCGCTGGTCTCGAGACAAAGGAACTCGATGAGGTCATCGACATCTCGACCGACCTCACCGTGCCCGCCGGCCGGGTACTCATCAAGGAGGGGTCGAGCGTTCAGGAGCTGATCATCGTCGTCGAAGGCAACCTCGAGGTCACTCGGGACGGTCAACATGTCGCCAACATTGGGCCCGGCGGCTTTGCCGGCGAGATGGCGCTCCTCACCCATTCGACGCACAACGCAACAGTTGCGGCCACGGTCGACTCTCGCGTGCTCCACATCGAAGGTGGAGCCTTCGACGTACTGCTCAAGCGGGTTCCAGCTATCGCCGTCAAGATGTTGCCCATCGTTGCATCGCGCGTCACCAAGCCGGACGATCACTCA
>JBLIMF010000250.1:0-3602 GCA_047638615.1 Gammaproteobacteria bacterium | reverse complement strand
GGTCGAGCCGGATTCTCGCTTCGAGCGGTGGCAGCAGGCCCGGCAGAGGCCCCGATTCTCACTGATATCACGGTCGATCTGCCCGAGGATGGAATCACTGTGATCGTCGGGCCATCCGGATCGGGAAAGTCGACGCTGCTCCGCCTCCTCAACCGCCTCGACGATCCCGTTGACGGTGTAATCACGTGGCGCGGCGAGGCCCTGTCGGCCATGCTGCCGCACACGCTGCGCCGGCAGGTCGGAACAATCTTCCAACGCGCCCCGCTGTTCGAAGGATCGGTGCTCGACAACTTCCGTGTGGCCGATCCAGATGTTGCCAGTGATCGAGGCGGGCACGTTCTCGAACATGTCGGGTTGTCTGCAGACCTGCTCAATCGTGACGCGGCAACGCTGTCCGGTGGCGAGGCTCAGCGGATGTGTGTGGCCCGAGCTTTGCTGACTCGCCCCGTCGTTTTGCTCGCCGACGAACCAACGGCGGCACTCGACGTCGATGCTCGCTTGGCGATCGAAGGGCTCGCACGCCAACTCGCCGGCGAAGGAATCGCCGTGCTGTGGGTCAGCCACGACATCGACCAGGTCCGGCGGCTCGCCGACCATGTGCTGGCAATCGTCGACGGCAAGGTGGCGGCGTTCGGCCATCTGTCCGAACTTGATACACATGCTGATCCCGCCGTTCGGCGCTTGATCGGAGCACCGACATGACCGCTGCGCTCCTTGCGGTAGGCCGCGCCGACATCGGGCTGACGGGCCTCGCTGCGTCAGGCGGGTTGATTGCTGTGGGCGTCGGCATCTCGCTCTGGCGTCGGCTTGGCCTCGAACGTTCGCTGCTCTGGGCGGCGCTGCGTGCACTCGTCCAACTTCTCATCGTGGGTTGGGCCCTGCAACTGGTTGTCGATCCCGACGACCCATTGATCTGGTCGGGCGTCTGGTTGCTGTTCATGCTGCTGTTTGCGGCTTGGACGACGGCCCGACGGGCTGCTGGGGTGCCAAAGGTTTTTGCCCTCTCGCTCTTGGCCTACGCGCTGTCAGGGGTTGTGACGCTCGGGGTCCTCTTCGGCTTTCAGGTGTACGAGTTGGAGGGCCGAACGATCGTTCCGCTCGCCGGGATTGTCGTCGGCAATTCACTGTCGGCAACAGTGCTCGTGTCACGCCAGTTGCTCGAAGCCGCGAGCGAACAGCGTGGGGTGATTGAGGGGCGGCTGGCGTTGGGCCTCTCCGCCCGCGACGCTTTTCAACCGCATCTGGAACGCGCGCTGCGGACCGCGCTCGTGCCCCAGATCGAAACCACGAAGGCTGTTGGCATCGTCGCGTTGCCTGGTGCAATGGTCGGGTTGATTCTGGCTGGTGTCGATCCTGCCGATGCGGTGATGGTGCAGATTTCGGTGATGTACCTCGTGCTCGGCAGCGTGGCGACGACCACGACGGTGATGAGTCTCGGTATCTCGCGCGAACTCTTTACGCCTGCTCAGCAGCTTCGTCGAATCTGACGCGGTCACACTGTGCCTGGCACAGTGTGACCGGGCGATAGCGTGGCTTGCCGCATGGAACGTTTTGGCTTGGTTGGTCTTCCGAATGCGGGCAAGAGCTCGCTGTATAACGCACTTACCGGTGGCGGTGCCCTGGCGGCGCCGTACCCGTTTGCCACGAAAGACCCGAACATCGGCGTCGCGATGGTGCCCGACGATCGTCTCGATCGTCTGTCGGTCATGTCGAAGTCGAAGAAAACAGTCCACGCCCAGGTCGAAGTTGTCGACATCGGTGGCCTTGTCGAAGGCGCAAGCACGGGCGAAGGTCTGGGCAACAAGTTCCTCGCCAACATCCGCGAAGTCGATGCGATCGTGTTCGTACTTCGGGCCTTCGAGGACGACGATGTTGTCGGGCCGTCCGATCCGATCGAACACCTCCGTGTCGTCGAGATCGAACTGGCGCTGGCCGACCTTGAGACCGTCGAGAAACGACTCAAGCAGACGCAGCGTGCCGCCAAGCTCGACAAGTCGATGGTCGCCGAGACCGAAGCGCTGCAAATCGCTTACGACCAACTCGCCGAAGGCCTGCCGCTCTATCGCGCCGGTCTGAAAGACGACGTCAAAGAGCTCCTCGCCCCGTACTACCTGCTGACGAACCGGCGTGTGCTCGCGGTGGTCAACGTCGGCGAGGATGACATCGATTCGATTCCTGAGAAAGAGAAGTTGATCTCCGACGAGTTCAACAACGCGGGTGACAACGTCGAAGTGATTGGCATGTGCATCCAGATGGAGGCCGAAGCCGCCGCCATCGAAGACCCCGACGAGCGCAAAGAAATCCTTGAAGGCTTCGGCCTCGGCGAAGGGGCGCTGTTCCGTATGGTCCGCAGCGCCTATCACTTGCTTGGCCTCCGAACGTTTCTGACAACGGGAGAGCAAGAATCGCGAGCTTGGACGTTCCGTGAAGGCTCAACTGCACCTGTGTGCGCCGGTCGGATCCACGGTGACTTTCAGCGCGGCTTCATCCGGGCCGAGGCCATCCAGTGGGACGAGCTCCTCGATCTCGGATCATGGAACGCAGCCAAAGATGTCGGCAAGATGCGTGTTGAAGGCAAGGATTACATTGCCCAGGATGGCGACGTCATGGAGTTCCGTTTCAACGTCTGAGTTGCCGGGCGCTGTCGATTGCGCTGTCGATTTGGGTTGAGGGTTTGCGTTGTTGGCGTCAGTTGACTCTCGGGATGGTTTGTGGCGGATTCTGTTGTCTTCTGTCCCGAGTTCGCTGGAAGTGTCGGGTCGTTCGCCTCGCCCGGCTGTCAGGGTGCGGCAGGTACATCGAGGTGTTGCCAACGCTCCAGCGCACGCCGGATTCGGTGTGCTGTGCCACTTGGATCGTTGACAATCGACCGATAGCTGAACCGCAGGACCTGCCAGCCGGCGTTGGCGAGGTCGTTGTCCTTGCGGCGGTCCCGCTCGAACTGATCGCGGTCGAGACCGTGTGTCGACCACCCGTCGCACTCGACGAGCACTGCCGTCCCAGCGAAACGGAAGTCCACCTCCCAACCGGCGATTCGTTCGTGGAACGTGATGGGTGGAAGCCGATGACGTCGGACGAGTTCGACAAAGACGACTTCGAGAACCGAGTCGGCGGGTCGATGATCGATCGCCCATGCATCGATGGCAGCACGGAGCGCAGGTATGCCGGGCCGGCCGCGGCGGCTGTGCTGGACCACGGCTGCGGTGAGTGCGTCGAGGTCGAGGAGGCGGCGACTGAGTGCCGCCCCGACAGCAGGTTCGACGAGCGATGGGTCGTCGGCTCCGAGGTCGCAGAGGGTGCGGAGCGGGTCAGTGCAGCGGATTCCGTGGCGACGCTGGGGTGTGAGTTGCTGACGGTCGGTCGGCCTATGTACGACGACGCCGGCCAGGCGTGGGCGCCGATTTCGTTCAGGGACGGTGAGGTGAGTGAGTGCATCTGTCGGCTCGATCAGATTCCAGAGCACGGCCGCTGATTGGTGGGAGGCCATGGCCAGGCCACCTGTGGCCAAGACGGCTGCATGTATCTCCTGCTGTTGATGAGTTGGCGTGCCGGGGAGCCGAGCGACGTGACGGTGGACTTCGATCAGCGAACCGGCACGCACC
>JBLIMF010000249.1:0-3610 GCA_047638615.1 Gammaproteobacteria bacterium | reverse complement strand
GCCGGCCACGGCATCGGCGCGAACCGGGTACTTCTGCTGTGTCGCCAAAACCAGGTGTGGTCGGGGCGAATCGTCGGCTACGCGATGATGGAATCGTTCTTCTCGCTACTCCAGAAGAACGTGCTCGACCGGCAACGATGGCAGACGAGTGCCGAGCTGACCTCTCAGATCGTGAACTGGGTCGATCGGACCCGCCATCGACGCCGACGACAACCACGCCTCAGCAAACTCACACCCGTCGAGTTCGAACTCGTCTTCACACCCCAAGCCACAGCCGCCTAAAACTCCACACACCAACCGGCAACCAGGGCGGGGCAGACCCTCACCCGGCGACCCGGATGATCCTCGCCGCTTTGGGTGGTTGTCGGGGGCTGAACATTCTCTGGCGGGCTTCTAAGGTGGCGTGATCATGGCATGATTCGCGCTCGGATCAGTACGACCGTTGACCGCACCCTCCTCGATGACGCTCGCCGACTCCACGCCGGAACCACTGATGCCCAACTCGTCGATGAGGCACTGACAGCGCTCCTTGGTAGCTACCGGTCTGCCGAAGTCGACGCCGCTTACGCAGCTGCGTACGAGGCTCACCCAATTGGCGGCGAGGATGAATGGGGCGACCTTGCTTCGTTCCGAAGTGCGGCTTCGGCGACGTGAGCGCTTTGCCGGCCCGCGGTGAGTTGTGGTGGTGCGAACCGCCCGAGATCGGTCGACGACCAGTGGTGATCCTGTCGCGTGACGCAGCCATACCGCGGCTGCGTCGTGTGCTCATTGCGCCATGCACGACCACGATCCGCGGCTTGCCGAGTGAGGTTGTTCTCGAGCTGGGCGACGACCCGATCGGACGACGCTGTGCAGTGAGCCTGGACTCGATCGAGTCGGTATCAACCGCAGTGTTGGTCGAACGGATCGGTGGACTGAGCGGCGTACGGATGCGAGAGATCTGCCGGGCACTCGAGGTTGTGGTCGACTGCCGATAGTCCGTCGTTCTCGAGCGGGTGACCGAGCGGATACGTGTAGATATCGAGCGGTCTCGACCGCCCTCGCGCGGCGTGATTATCGAGTGGCCTCCGTCGGTTCGAAAGCCTGCGACTTCGCATGATATTCGGGTGCCCCGGTCGTGTGTTTCGGCCTGCGATGGTCGAGTGCTCCTCGGGTTGGTGTTTGGGCCGTCAGATCGGCATTGACGTGGTGGTCAATTGCGATACACCGACTCGGCCTGAGCAACGTCGGTCAAACGAAGATCAGGTCTCGACCGTTGCCCCGAACAAGTAGCCGTCCAGGACCTCTTGGAGTTGGGAAGCGGCCTGGTCGCCGCCCTTGCCAAGAGTGACCCTCACACTCATACCTCGCGGGCCCCCGGCGGTCACTTCGACTGCGCCCTGCAACTCACGTTCGTCGAGGATCCCTTGCACGACCCGCTCGACCGCGTCTTGACGCAGGATCGGTTTGAAGATCTTGCCGACGGCGGTCATCGGAACGGCATCCACGATGCGAATGTGTTTGGGCCATGCCGGCCGTTCGCTGATTTCGGCTTCAGCGAACGCACGGAGTTCGTCCTCGGTGACGCCGGATTCGGGGAGGAGCTCGACGTAGCAGACCGGTAGTTCTCCGGCGTAGGAATCGGGCATTCCGACCGCTGCAGCGACGGCAACGGCCGGGTGACGTTGGAGGGTGTTCTCGATCATCAGGGGGTCGATGTTGTGACCGCTGCGGATGATCAGATCCTTCGACCGGCCCGCGATGTAGATCCTGCCGTCGTCGTCGGTGAATGCGAGGTCCCCGCTGTTGAGCTGACCGTCAGCGAATGTCCCGATGTTCTGTTCGGGGTCGCGATAACCAGGTGACACAGTCGGTCCTGCAATCATCAGCACGCCGACCTCTCCCACGTCGCACACCTCGCCGAGCGACCCGTCCTTGGTAAGCCGACGAACCGTGACCTTTGTGTACGGGAGGCGGAGTCCGACCGAGCCTGCACCGCCTTCGCCTTCGAACGGATTGCAGGCGATCAGTCCGGATGCCTCGGTCATCCCATAGATCTCGTTGAGCTTCTTCCCCGTGACCGCCTCGAACTTCTCGCGCACAGCGACGGGAAGCGACGAGGCGCCAGTCAAGCCGCCCCGGACCGAACTGATATCAGCACCGTTGAGCGGTACTTCGGCAATCGCACCGATCGACGTCGGAACCCCGCCGGCAAGCGTGACGCCATAGCGCTCGCAGATCCGCCAGAAATTCGAGACCATCGCCGGGTTTCGCAGTCCCGATGGCGACATCAGCACGATTTCGGACCCGGTCAGGAACGTGCTGATGCCGAGCAGGATCGTGCCCGCAACATGGAACATCGGCAGGGTGCCGGTCACGACATCGTCGGGCCCAAGATTCATCAGAGCAGCACACCCAAAGGCAGCGGTCAGCTGGCCGTCATGGCTGTGCGCAGCAAGCTTCGGTACGCCGGTCGTCCCACCGGTGTGGAAATAGGCGGCGACATCGTCGCCACTCCCAGGTGCGTCGAAGACGAGTCGATCGGCAGGCTGATCAACCACGGCCTCAGCGAAATCGATGACCCCATCGACCGGAGCGGTCCCCGGAGGAGCCACCCGCACCAACGTGAGATCGGGCATCTGACGTTTCAACTCGAGCGACTTCTCCCAAATGTCGAGCTGAGGATGCGGCCCGAACGTGACGAGCACATTCGCGCCGGACGCTTCCAGGAGACCACGAATGTGATCCGGTCGCAGCAGGAAGTTGATTGGTACCGCGTACCCGGCCGTCTCGGCCGCCCACAAGACGGCATGGGTCTCGATGAGCGTCGGCAGCATGAAAGCCACCCCGGGTCGCGCCCCACCGAGGTCGGACAGCAGGTTGGCAGTCCGAGTGACAAGCCCCAACAACTCCGAGTAGTTCACACTCCGGGCCTGCTCGTCGTCATCTCCCGTCATCACCATCGTCAGAGCCGTGCGATCGCCGAACGCATCCGCGGCTCGCAGGAAGACGTCGTACACGCTGTTGCCGGGCAAACGTCGCTCGAGTGACATCTCCGACTCGAACCGCTCCACGTCGGACAACGTCCTCAACGGACTCTTGAGCCAACTCGTCATCGCCGATCCCCCGCTCGCATCGGCCCCATGTGGCCAGTCGCTGTCAGCCACGAATGATAGTAGGTCTGCCGACTACCGCTCCGACGAAAGCCCCGGCCAAAATCGAACACCGCTCCGTTGCTCCGCAAAGCGAATCGCTGTAGCTCGACACCGCCGGCTGGCAGGCGCGATGTGAACCGACCGGACCGAAGGCTGCAAATGCGAAGATCCATCCCTGGACAGCCCTGACGGTGGCCTTCGCAACCTCGACATCGCAGCCAGCGCCGATGAGCGGCGCCTGCGATGAAAAGGAGATCTCGGTTCCGTCCAGTGCGAACCGGCGTTTGACGATCGGCTTGCAGACATCGACCCAACGAAGCTCAATCGTTTCGAGAACCGACTGTATGACGGGCCAGCACAGTCCAGCAGGCCCCGGAATCGTGGCTTCCTCAACGGACAACGGACGAGATTCGACGACTGTCACAACCGACTCCCAACGGCGAACGGCGAACGGCGAACGGCGAACGGCGAACGGC
>JBLIMF010000248.1:0-3612 GCA_047638615.1 Gammaproteobacteria bacterium | reverse complement strand
GCTCAGCGTGCTCGTGCCGGTTGATGGTGCGTGACGTTTCGGGCCGATCAGCCGGGCGCCAAGGTGATCGGCAACCGTCACCGCGCGGTACGTACTGTCGGGTCGCTGGAACGCCGGAAGTGGTTCGACGGCAACATCGAGGTCGGGATAGTGGAAGTACGCGACCGATCGGCGCAGCACCGGGTCGGTGCCGTTGCCATGGAGCGGCACGCGATGCACGGTGGACGGCCAGGCGTCGTTGGTCCACATTGCGAGCAGGTCGCCGACGTTCAGCAATAACGCATCGGCGGCTGGAACAATCGGCTTCCAGCCGTCGGATCCGAGGATCTCGAGGCCGGGGACGGGATCGGCTCGCAGGATCGTGAAGGTGGTGTAGTCGCTGTGTGCACCCATCCGCTTCTGGCCCGGCGCTGGTGTGGCCTCGTCGTCGAGCCGTTCGTAGCGGATACAGGCCATGGTGTCGGGCCCCGTCGTTGATCGACCAGCCAGGTTGTCGATGCCAAGGATTTCGCCGATCATGTGATCGAGCCGCCCGGCGAGGTCGGCCATCTCATCGAGGTAGCGGCGCGCCGCTACAGCGAACGCCGGCGCGTCTGCCGGCCAGGGTGTGGCCTGGATGAGCCGATGTCCGCCTGCCCGCTTGTCGTGGCCCGAGTTGAACGACTCGAACAAGTCGGGCGGGCTGGCCTCGCCGAGCGAATATGACAGGGCCTCGCTGCCCCGCTGGCGATACCCGCGGTTCGCTGCGGCATCGTCGACCACATACTTTGCCTTGGTCTCAAATGGCAAAGCGAAGAATTCCTCCATCCCCGTCCACAGTTCGTCGGCGACGTCGGATTGCAGACCGTGCCCAACAAGCTCCACAAAGCCGTCTTTACGCAGCGCCCGATCGAGCGCACCTGGTGCGTCTTGGTCGTTGAGGTCCACGGTGTCGATTGTTGCCACGTCCTTACTCTTGCCCACATTGCGCACGCTCACCGAACTCATCTGGCGGTCTGCTCCACCGAAATGTGGCCTGCAATGCTGCATCAGCGATGCGAGATTGTCTCCACTTCGGGTGGTCTGAGCGATGATGGGGCCATGAGCGACTCGTCGAATACTGCGCCGAAGATCAAAGACGTCGACTTTGGCGACCTGCTCTACTTGGAGCCGCACGGCCCGGACACATACGTCGGCATCGTGGCGCGGTACCCGTGGGGCAACCGTCTCTTCGGCGGCCAAGTTGTTGCGCAGGCGCTTGCCGCGGCAATGGCAACGGTCGCTCCCGATCGCCGTCCGCACTCGTTGCACTCGTATTTCATTCGCCCGGGGTCGACGACCGAGCCGATTCGCTTCGAGGTGGAGCGACTCCGTGACGGCCGATCGTTCTGTACCCGCCAAGTCGTCGCGCGGCAATCCGGTGGGGCAATCCTGAACGTGTCGGTGTCCTTCCAGGTCGACGAAGATGAGGCCGACGCGCAGATCGCCAAGTTGCCTGAAGGGCTCGCACTCCCCGACGATCCGACCCTTGAGAACTACTCGTGGGGAAACCTGATCGATCGGCGTGCTGTCGACCTGCCTGGTCAGGACGGCGAGCCGTGGCGGCTCGGGTACTGGTTGCGGATTATGGACGAAGACGGCGCGCTGCTCGGCGACGATCCTGTCAAGCACACGCTCGCCATGGCGTTCCTCTCTGATGCTGCGCCGTCACGTGCAGCACGATCGCCGCACCCAGACTTTGCCAACGACACCAGCGATCGCTTCAAGTTCCAGGGCGCCAGCCTCGATCACTCGGTCTGGTTTCACCGCCCGTGCCGAGCCGATCAATGGCACTGGTTCGACACCCGCTCACACGGCCTGAGCGGCGGGCGCGGCCTAGTCACCGGTGACGTTTTGAACCTCGACGGCACACATGTCGCCACCATTGCGCAGGAAGTTTTGCTGCGTCGCATTCGCGATCGAGGCTGATCGGCCCAGGCCTGATTTATTCCATTCCCTCATCCTTGGAGGGTGGCGAGGACTCGCTTGGTGCGGTGCTGAAAAACCACTGACGTGCGCTCGTCGACGACGTTCGGCGCACCACCGATCGACGTCAAGACCGCCTGGCTGAGCGTCGCCATGTCACGTGCGCTGAGTTGCACGAGTGCGTCGTATTCGCCAGTGACAAGCCAGACGGCAACTGTCTCGTCGAACGACCACACTGCGTCGAGAAATGCGTCAACGTGCGCTGGCGTCTTTGGTCTGAGCTTGATCGACACCAGTGCCTGAACGTTGCGATGCAGCGCGGCGTCGTCGATGTCAGCGTGATAGCCGCGGATGACCCCCGACTGTTCGAGATGGCGGAGTCGGTTGACGACGGTCGACGGTGACACGTTCGCCGCGACAGCCAGCTCGGTGTTTGGGCGACGCGCATCGACCTGCAGTTCGTGCAGAATTCGGCGATCAGTTTCGTCGATTCTCACTTGACGGCATTAATTTCTGTTGTTTGCGCAGACATGTCCGAGATTCTTGCATCTTCACTGCATTTCATCGGAAACTTCTGCATGGCTAAGGCAGCGAGTACCGATGTGACGAAGCGTAAGTATGAGTTGAGTGACCGCTACCGACGTGACGAGGGCACAGCATTCGTCACTGGCGTCCAGGCACTCGCGCGCATCCCGATTGAGCAGCTCCGCCGTGACCGTGCGGCCGGGCTGAACACGGCAGCATTCTTGTCTGGGTATCCCGGCTCACCGCTCGGAGGGTTCGACCAGGAGGTCGCCCGTGCGGTGCAGGCTGTTCCCGACCTGCCGATCGTTCATCAGCCAGCGGTGAATGAAGAGCTCGGTGCTACGTCTGTCATGGGATCCCAGCTTGCACAGGGTCGGCCCGACGCGATCTACGACGGCGTGGTCGGCATCTGGTACGGCAAAGCCCCCGGGCTCGACCGCGCGGGTGACGCACTACGCCACGGAGTGTTCGCTGGCTCGAGTTCGCTCGGTGGCGCAGTGGTGCTGGTGGGCGATGACCCGGCGTGTAAGTCGTCGACGATGCCGTCGTCGTCGGACGCATCGCTCGTCGACTTTCATATGCCGATCCTCTATCCGGGCACGATGAGCGAGTGCCTCGAACTTGGATTGCACGCGGTGGCGATGTCTCGCGCGTCGGGGTTGTGGTCCGCAATGAAGATTGTCACTCCGGTCGCTGACGGGTCGGGCACCATCACTTTTCCTGTCCTCGATGCTGACCCGATCCTGCCGACCGTCGACGTGGACGGTGCGCGCTGGGTCAGCCATCCATCGGCCCAATTCCTCGGCCCGCGGATGATTGAGGTCGAGCGTGAGTTCCGCGAAATTCGGCTCCCGCTTGCTCAGCGCTACGGCATCGAGAACCGACTCAACCGAGTGACCGCCAACCCACGCGACGCCTGGATCGGCTTCGTCGCCACGGGGTTCACCTACTTCGAGATGCTCGAAGCATTTCGGCGTATCGGGCTCGACGGACTTGCGGCTATCGAGGCGGCAGGTATCCGGTTGCTCCACCTTCGCATGCCGGTTCCGTTCAACCCCGAGTTGATCCGTTCGTTCTCTGAGGGTCTCGACGAGATCGTGGTTGTCGAGGAGAAAAATCCGACCCTGGAGTGGTTGATCAAGG
>JBLIMF010000247.1:0-3621 GCA_047638615.1 Gammaproteobacteria bacterium | reverse complement strand
CATCGACAACCTCATCGACAACCTCATCGACAACCTCATCGACAACGCGGCGCGCCACAACATCCCAAGCGGTTGGATCCACATCTCCATCACCACCCCAACACACCCCTCGCCGACACGGCCCTGTCTGCGGGACCCGGTCACCAACCTCACACCGCCTCTGCGGGCCACTCGCCCACGCCTTGATCCCCTACCGGCAGCGCTGATTGAGTTCGAGGTACCGTTCGAGGTGTTCGCTGAGGTCGTGCGAGTCGCGGTCTGCTCCGTTGATGTAGCTCGATCGCCGGCGACGCAGCACATTAAGGCCAGCCACGTACAACCCGGGCGTATCGGCAACGCCACCGTCGTGACGAATTCGACCCTTTCGGTCGAACACCGAAACATCGAGCCAGGAGTATTCGGGTCGATAGCCAGTGGCCCACACGATCGTGCCGATGCCGTCCCCGACAAAATCCAGCTCGAGACGTGGCGGCGACGGAACTCTGGTTGTAGCAAATCGTTCCACCGGGCCAACACCCGCGACACGTGCCGTTTGGGCCCAGTCGTCGAAACTCTGCAACAGCCGATTCATTTTGAGGTCGGCCAACTTCGCGACATTGGCAAGCGAACCCGAGAACTGAGCGGTGCCGTCAGTGATGCGCCCCAGCCGACCCACGATTTCTACCCCTCCATCGGCGAGTGCATTCAAATCGACCGAACGGCACTCGGGGGTACCAATCAGCTGCGGCGACGGGAGATGGCGAGCGCGGGCCAGATCGTCAACCTCATCATGGCGCTCGTCAAGGATCCCGGCGCCGTTCATCCACCAAAACACATCGCGGCCCCGGTACACACGCGGCATCCGCACGTGTTCGCCCACAGAGATCGTCACCGCTCGGCCCGACCGCCTGATCTCGTCGGCCAACTGGACACCTGTTGCAGACGCGCCGACTACGAGCACCCCGGTGTCATCGAGGTCGTTCGGGGAGCGATACGTCATCGCCGTGAACTGGCTGACCGAGTCCGGCACCTCGGCGGCAAGGCTCGGTACGTTCGCGATGTTCGATCCTCCGCTGGCGATCACCACCGCATCGCAATCCCAGGTGCCGCGATCGGTCTCCACGACGTAACCCTGACCTCGAACACCGACCCGGCTCACCGTCGTGTGCGTGCGGATCGGTGCGGCGATCGTCGTCGAATACTCCGTGATGAAGTCGGCGATCTCCGGCATGGACATGTACCCGTCCGGATCATCGCCGTCATAACCCATGCCAGGAAGCCTGGTCTGCCAGTTCGGCGTCAGCAGACGCAGCGAATCCCAACGTTCGGTGCGCCACGAGTTCGCTACCTCGCCACGCTCCACCACAACGTGACGGATCGAACGTTGCGAGAGACGACGACTCATGGCGAGGCCAGCGTGGCCCGCGCCGATGATGACAGTCGGGACGTGTGCTGCCAGCCTCGTCATTGTCCGGTCAGCCGACCTCAACAACGACGCTGGTCGGATTCGTGACCATGTCGTAGACCGCTGACCGCTTCTGCGACTGAGCCACCAGTGCCGCGATGTCCTCGGTCGACGCATCTGCATCGATATCGAATCGCACGGTGATGTCATTGAAACCATTGCGGATATCGGGGTCGCCGCCGAGTATGCCGAGCACATTCATCTTGCCCTCGACGGTTGCTGTGACCGCCCGCAGTTGGATCTGGCGATGTTGCGCGACCGAGGCAACGCCTGCGGTGAGGCAGCTTGCCAAGGCTGCCAGCAAAATTTCGGGAGGTGTCGCGCCGCGATCTTCGGACGCGAAACACTCGGGATGATCAGCGTCGAACGAATAGGGCGTCTTGTGGTTGTGCTCCTGGCCGAGACCGGAGAATCCGTCGACGGTCGTTCGGCTGAATGTGCCGTTGACCCACGAGCAGTTCGCCCGCCATGTGAAATCGGCCGCCTCGGGGGCGTCGGTGAGCGCTTGGCGCGCACCGAGCAATGCTTCAGTGTTCACGCCATTGTTGACGGTGGTGTCGTAGTTGGTCATGTGTTGGATCCTCGCTGTAGTTGTTTGTTTGATTCGATGTGTCGATGTGACGTGACCGCTGCTGCCGTCTTCATCCCCAGCGGACCCGGAAGTTGCCACGCCACAGATCCATAAGGTCGGTGTTGCCGCTCATCGCGACGCTCGTGTCGGGGCCCCGATTCCAGAGCAGGACGTACAGGTCGGCTGCTTTACCGGTGAGTGTGAGATCGGCGCGGTCGCCATGGCGAGACGTGTCGGTCTGCTCGGCGCCGACGGAGACGTACCAATGCTCATCGGTGTCTTCGGCGTGCACGTGGATCACCTCGGGGCGCTGGATATCGACGGAGCGGGGTCGCGGTGTGAATCCAGACATGAGCTCGTCGAGCATGTGGGTGGCAAACTGCGGGTCGAACTGCGACGTAATGCCCCGTGACAGTTCGGCGTCGAAGCGATGGATTGCAATTTCGCTCGCCTGTCGCCGCGCCCACATAGCCAGAGGCGACGGTGCAGGGAGGAACGAGAAGCACTCGAGGTCTGCAGGCGCCGACTTCAGTACGCCGAGCAGGTTGACAAGGGTGTCGCGGTACCAGTCAACAGGGTTGGCATCCTCCGGATACGCCGCAGCAAGTTCCGGCCAGTACCGGACCAGGTCGGGCAGATCATCGACGTCGAGCCAATCCGGTTCCGGAAATGCGACGTTTGCCGCCGCCCACAAGTGGATCATTCCGAGGTGGCGTACGAGCTCGCGCATATCCCATCCGGGGCAGGGCGCAATTGCCACGCTCAAATCGCCCTGCTCGGCTGCCGAGGCGAACCGTTCGCCCTCCGAGGCCACAAATCCGATGTAGTCCGATACGTCCATTTGGTGTTCCTTCTTTCCTGAAATCAGCGTCACCCACACATCTATACTGCACTTTGCACGGTTGACGATACTGCATCATGCAGTAAAGTCAAGCCCTATGGCTTCCCGTCTCACCACGTCATCTTTCGCGGTCCTCGGTCTTCTGGCTATCCGGCCATGGGCCGGTTATGAACTCACGCAGCAAGCAACGCGTAGCCTCCGCTTCGCTTGGCCCAAGTCCGAGCGGCTGTTATACGCGGAGCCGAAGAAACTCGTCGAGCACGGGCTGGCCACCTCGCTCCAGGAGTCGGTTGGAGGACGCAACCGAACCGTCTACACAATCACCGATCAGGGCAAGGCTGCGCTCACGGCGTGGTTGGCGACAGCGCCGGCGCCGCCGGTGCTCGAAGCTGAGGCTCTCCTGCGGCTGTTGTTCGCCGAGAACGGCAGCGTCGACGATCTCACGGCGGCGCTCGACGAGATGGCCACCGAAGCTGCCGAACTGTACGAGCAGGTCGTCACGATCAACGGCGGCTACCTCGACGGCCATCATCCATTCCCAGAACGAACGCATCTCTCCGCGCTCTTCGCCACGTTCCAGCTCGAACTCTTCGACTTGATCGTGAAATGGACCGACTTCGCCAAAGCCGAGATCGCAACATGGCCCACCACCGAAGGCCTCGGAATGACCGATCGAACCGAGGCGATCCTGAACAGCATCAAACAGCGACGATCCGTTCTCGAACCACCCGCGGACCAATAACGACCTCGGTCCAATCCGAACCG
>JBLIMF010000246.1:0-3645 GCA_047638615.1 Gammaproteobacteria bacterium | reverse complement strand
TGAGTCGGAGGGAACGATCTCCTCGCCGTGTCATCTCCCGTCCGCCATGCTGTCATCTTCCAGCCCGCCATTTTGAGGAACTCATGTCGCCGACCAATCGTTTCGCCACGATCGCAATCGCAATCTCTCTTGTGATCGGCGGGTGCGGCTCAACCAAAGACGAGTCGGTCGCCGCCACCACTGCGACGACCGAACCAGCAACGCTCGAAACTGAAACATCGGCTGGCGATTCGACCGAAACGAGTTCGCCCGAGGCCACCGACACCACCGATTCAGTTGAGGCCTCGCCCGTAGCGATTGAGGGGCTCTGGTCCGAGGGCTTGATCAACCTGCGCAATGGTGAGTTGATGGTCTTCGAGGGTGGCGAACACCAGTTGGACCCTGCGACCGTTTCCGCCGGATATAACGTCGTGGCTGATGAAGAGGGCAACCTGCTCGCCCCGAGCGGCGCTCCCTTCGAGGGCGGAGAGCAGCTCCTGATCACAGTGGAGTACCAAGAGGACGTCAACGTCCGCGGCGCTGCCGAAGTCTTCACGTACATGGCGCCGATTCGCGATGCGATCCTCTATGGGTTCGACACGTTGACTGTTGAGGAATGGGCTGACGTCACGGCAGTGTTGACTGTCAACGGCATCAAGACCGTTGGCGCCGCCACCGTCTCTATCCAGGCAATCCTGTCATCCGAGCAGGTATATGAATACGTTTCGACAGCACCATCGAGCGGCGCCGAGATTGCAAGGTTCCTGGAGGAGGCTGAGCTGGAATTGAAGTGCCTCGCGTTCGTTGATTTTGACTTCACGAATCCCGAAGGTGCCAATCATTGTGTCGATCACGATCTTGATGCGGGTTCTGGAATCCAAATACCGTGAGCCCGAGGCGCTCTGTTCCGCCAGTGATGTTGGGAGCAAGACTCGGCCTCGCGATCGTCGACGCAATAGCAAACGCACACCACAACGATGGACACAACGTGGCGCCTTGAAGGCCGCCTCCCGGTGACAGCCAACGCCCCGCAGTCAGGTCAGCATGGATACCGCCCGGGTTCATGAATGCAACGACAGCGTCACCGAAGCCGGCGGCTGACACAGTGTGACCGCTTCAGTTGATGAGCTTGGTGTGGCCTTCCCAGAACGGCGCGCGGAGCTTGAACTTCTGGAGTTTTCCGGTTGCGGTGCGGGCGAGTTCTTCGCGGAACTCGACCTTCTTCGGGCACTTGTATCCGGCGAGCTTGGTTTTGGTCCAGGCGATCACGTCGGCTTCGGTCACCGAGCTGCCGGGTGTTGTGACCACGAGTGCGGTGACGAGCTCGCCCCACTTCTCGTCGGGGATGCCGATGACCGCAACCTCGGTGACGTCGGCGTGCTGGAAGATCGCGTCCTCGACTTCAATGGACGATACGTTTTCGCCGCCCGTAATGATCACGTCCTTCTTGCGGTCGGCGATCGTCAGGTACGACTGGTCGTCGATAAAGCCGCCGTCACCGGTGTGGAAACAGCCGTCGTAGATCGCCGCGGCGGTTTGGTCGGGCTGTTCCCAGTAGCCGTCCATCACTACGTTGCTCCGCGCGGTGATCTCGCCGGTTGAAGTGATGCCCATCGTGCAGCCGATTGCTGGGGCACCGGCACGATTCAACTTCGTCGCACGCTCGGTCGGCGTCAAATCATCGAACTCGGCACGCGGGCTGTTGATGGTCAGCAGGGGCGCGGTCTCGGTGAGGCCGTAGATCTGATGGAAGGTCCACCCAAGTTCGGTCTCGGTCCGCTCGATCGTCTTCGTCGGCGGCGGTGCGCCGGCCACGATGATGCGGACGCGACCGCTGCCAGGGATCGGCTTACCGGCGGCAGCGAGTTCGGCAGCTGCATCGAGAATCATGTTGAGTACAGCAGGTGCGCCGCACATCAGCGTGACACCGTGTTTCTCGATGCGACGGAGGATCTCGTTGCCGTCGATTTTGCGTTGGATGATGTGCTTGCCACCCATGCCGCTGACGGCGTAGAGCATGCCCCACCCATTGCAGTGGAATTGCGGCAGTGTGTGCAGGTAGACGTCACGATCGTTGACGCCCATGTGCCAGCCGAACGTCGATGCGTTGAGCCACACGTTGCGGTGGGTCAGCTGCACGCCCTTCGGACGGGCGGTGGTGCCGGACGTGTAGTTGAGCGTGGCCGTGGCATCTTCGTCGCCATCCCAAGCTGCTGGCTCGGTGTCGAACTTCATCAGCACGGCATCGCTTTCAGCGCCGATGATCAGCTTCGTCTCGCACTCGACGCTCGCGAGATCGTCAGCGAGTTCGGGGTCGATCAGCAGCACGCGGGCGCCGCTGTGCTCCATGATGTACTTGATTTCTTCGGCGACGAGTCGAAAGTTGATCGGCACGAGCACTCGCCCGGAACCCGAGACGCCGAAGAGCGCGGTGAGGAGCCGTGCGGAGTTATGGCTGACCATGGCGACTCGCTCGCCCACGCCGATGCCCATCGCATCGAGCCCAGCAGCCATCGCCCTGGCCCGTTTGGCCATCTCGCCATAGGTCATCTCGCCCCACGACTCGGCTGGCTGATCGGGGTCGTCGACGACCGCGACCCGGTCGGGATAGACGAGCTCGGCTCGGTTCAGGAAGTCATTGACGGTGAGTGCGACTTTCATACACCACGCACACTATGGCGGCGGTCACACGCGGCCCGAACTGCGGCCGCCTTTCGACGATCTCGTGATTTGTTTGCGCACATCCTGCGCAAACAAATCACGAAAAGGCCCGGGGCTCAGGGGGCGACTTCTCGGTAGCACTCGACGGTGGCGTCGGCGGTGACTTCCCACGAGCACGCTGCAGCCCGTTCGATGCCGAGTCGGACGAGCCGGGGCGCGTCGTCGAGTGCCGTGCGGAGTCCTGCAGCGATCGACTCGATGTCGGCTGGGTCGATGAGTACGGCGGCGCCACCGGCGGCTTCTTCGGTCGCCGTACCGCTGCTCGTGACCACCGCAGTGCCATGCGCCATTGCTTCGAGGACCGGCAGGCCGAACCCTTCGTGCAAGCTCGGGTACGCGAAGACCGAAGCGGTGACGTACAGGGCACTGAGGACGTCGGCCGGTACGTGGCCGAGGAACCTCACGTCGGCACTGGCAGGAACGGCGGCGTCACCCCAGCCTGGCGCTCCCGCAACGACCAATGGCATGTCGATCATTGCTGTCGCTGCAGCGAGAGCAGCGAGGTTCTTGCGCGGTTCGACCGTGCCGACGAACAACACGAACTCGTCGGGCAGCAGGAGCGGCCGGAGCGTCTGCTCGGCGGCCTCGGCATCGGCAACGAACGTGTTCACGCCCAACGGCACGACGCGAATGGCGTTGGCCGCGAAGCCCGCGTCGATCAAGTCGCCCTTGGTGACCTCGGTCGGACAGATGACGAGGTCAGCAGACCGGCCGCGCTCCAACCCGCGCGTCATGACCTTGACCCCGTGGCTGGTGAAACGTTCGGGGGAGTGCATGAAGGCGACGTCGTGAATCGTCACCACGTGGGGCGCGCGAGTCGCTCCCGGGATGCTCGTCGTCGAATGGCAGACGTCGACTGGGCCTGTGGCCCGCTCGACCAATGGCCACTCGAACCGGTTCCACGTCTCATAGAGCCAAGGACGCGCGAGCGGAAGGTGCTCGACG
>JBLIMF010000245.1:0-3718 GCA_047638615.1 Gammaproteobacteria bacterium | reverse complement strand
GTGGCGATATCGAGGCCGTCACCAGCCGCATTTGGCAACACCTTGGCGCCGTCGGCCTTGACGATTGCGGCGGTCAGAAGCGACACAAGACCGAGGCCCATGATTGCCGCAAGCGGACGCTGCACCTTGATGGGCTCGATCGAAAGGTCCATCGCATTGTCAACGCCGAGAAGCATGATGACGAAGAGAAACAGCACAACGATTGCGCCGGCATAGACAATGATCTGCACGGCCGCGAGGAAGTGCGCTTCTTGCGCTACGAACTGAACAGCAATACCAAACAGGGTGAGCACGAGGCCAAGTGCAGCGTGGACCGGGTTCTTCAGCGTGATGACGCCAATGGCTCCGCCGATCACCATTGCGGCGGCCGCGAAAAAGACAAGATATTCGAGAAAAGTCGTATTCATCACTCAATCAATCAGTTCAGCGTTTTACGGTTCGAGTTCCAGACAACTTCACGGGACGCTCGGAGGCGTCACGTTCGGCTTGCTTGGGCTCCGCAGCACGCAGACCGTAGCCGAGTTCGCTGCTCCAACCCACCTCGCCTTCGAAGGTAGCGTCGCCTGACGGTGACGTCGCACGCATCCAGCCGGACGTGTTGTCGTCTTCTCCCTCGCGCCAGTCTTCCCAGGGAAGGCGCTGGGCCTTGCCCTCGTCGTCGACGACGAGTTCAGTCTTGGTGTAAATCGCGTCCTGCCGATTGGTGAACGAGAACTCGAACATCTTCGACTCGGTGATCGCTTCGGTCGGGCAGGCCTCGACACAGAGATCGCAGTGGATGCAACGCAGATAGTTGATCTCGTAGATCCAGCCAAACCGCTCGCCAGGAGACGTGGGATTCTCAGCGTCATTGTCGGCACCACGTACGTGGATGCAATCGGCGGGGCAGACACCAGCGCATAGTTCGCAGCCAATGCACTTCTCCATGCCGTCTTCGTAACGGTTCAAGACGTGCCGACCGTGTAGCCGCTCGGGCTTCGGGATCTTTTCGTCACCCTGTGACTCGGAGGTCAAGTCGCCCTTCTTCTTGGCGCGACGACCACCGGAATACTGCGTGGTGACCTGCTTGCCACCAAAGAGGCGGTGCTGGCGAAGTGGGATCAGAAATCCTTCGAAGTAACCCATCAGTTCGAGCCCTTTCCGGCGCCGGCTTTCGTTGAAGCGGCAGATGTTGAGCCAGCTGACTGTGAGCCAGCTGGCTGTGAGTCGGCTGGCGGTGATCCGGATTTAACCGGAGCAAGTGTGCTGTTCGCCTCGCGATTCTTGCGGCTGACGCTGAGTGCTGCCATAAACATTGCCATCGCTGCGGCTCCAATCACCAGGGAGATAACAACCACTCGGAAACTGGCCACACGATCGCCATTAGCGAATTCGCGGAGTGCCGCCAGGAGCAGGAACCAGCCGAGGGAAATCGGGATGAGCACCTTCCAGCCGAGATCCATCAACTGGTCATAACGCAGGCGTGGCAGCGTTGCACGGAACCAGACATACATGTAGAGGAAGAGTAGCAACTTGGCAAGGAACCAGATCGAGCCCTCGATCCAACCCGGGATGATCGGGATGTCGAAGAGGCCCTGGGGCCCACCGAGGAACAGCGTGACCATCACGCCAGACATCGTTATGACGTTCATGAACTCAGCGAGGAAGAAGAGGGCGAATCGAATGCCCGAATACTCGGTGTTGAAACCACCGACCAGTTCTTGCTCGGCCTCGACGAGGTCGAACGGCGGGCGGTTGAGCTCGGCCGTGGTAGCGATGACAAACACGAAGAACGGCAGCAAGCCGGTGGTGATCAGATTCCAGTCGACGAAGCGATCCTGGGTTGCAACGATGCCCGACGTCGACAGCGTGCGGGACGACAGCAGCACCGCCGCAAGGCTCAAGCCAAGCGCTGCTTCATACGAAATCATCTGCGCCGACGCGCGAACCGAACCGAGCAGCGGGTATTTGGAGCCCGAGGCCCAACCGGCGAGCATGATGCCGTAGACGGCGATCGAGCTGAGCGCAAGGACGAGCAGGATGCCGACCGGCGGGTCAGCGAGCTGAAGGCGAGTGACCTGACCGAAGATCTCGACCGTGCCGTCCTTAAACGTTCCATCCGCATTCTGGGAGAAGTCGCCACCGAGCGGAATGACCGCCCAAACGAGGAATGCCGGCACGAAGGCCAGGAACGGCGCCAAACGAAACACGACTCGATCGGCGCGGTTCGGCAGAAGATCCTCTTTGAAGAAGAGCTTGATGCCGTCGGCAAGCGTCTGAAGCAAGCCAGCCGGGCCTGCCTTGTTCGGCCCGACACGGTTCTGCATGCCCGAGACGACTTTGCGTTCGAACCAAACCATCAGCATCGTGCCGACGAGACCGAGCACGAAGATAACCAGCACCTTGACAAGGATGATCAGCAGCGGGGTCCACAGCAGACCGCCCTCGGTGATGGGGTCGATGGCGACCAATCCGTTGACAAGTTGAGTGGAGAGCATCAGATCCGTTCGATTCGAACGTCGGTGTGAGCAGCAGTGGCATCGATGATGTCTTCGATACTGCCAGCTCCGGCCTGGTTGAACGGTGCCCAAACGACACCACGGGGGACCGCGTTGTTGCCGACGACCGGTAACACGGCCGTTGCCTTGGCACTGATCAGCTTGACTTCGGTGCCTGCAGTGACGCCAATTCCGTCGAGATCAAGGGGGTTCACGTGTGCAGCAGCACCCGGAGCGAGGTTGACGAGCGAACGCGACATCGCTGTACCGATGGCCCGGTCGTACAACTTGCGGCTGACAACCAGGCGGTAGTCGTAGCTGTTACGTCCAGCCACGGCGACCGAAACTTCCGGCAACGACGCAGCGGGCTGCTGCGACATCACTCCGTTGGGGTCGCCGGCAAGCGCCTCGCGAGTGACCATCGGGAACAGCGGTGCGGTTGCAGCAATTGCGTCAGTGACATCGTTGACCGACGCAACGTCGGCGAGCGGGTGGTCAGCACCGAACGAGCTGTCGCCAAGCGAAAGCCCGAGTTCGACGGCAATCATCCAGTCGGGACGGGCCGTGCCGGTAACAGTGACCTTCTGAGCAAGTGTTGTGACACGACCCTCGAGGTTCGTTGTGGTGCCCGACTTTTCGCCATACGCGGCAGCGGCGAGCACGACGTCGGCGAGCTTCGTGGATTCAGACGGATGCGTGTCAACCGAGATGATGCGACCGGCACCGGCTAGCGCACGTCGCGCGAGGTCGATATCGGGGCAGTCGGCGAGCGGATCGGCGCCGACCAAAATCAGCAGATCGATCTTGCCGTCGGCCGCTGCGGTGAGTGCGTCAATCGCATCACCGCGGTCACCGACCGGGCCGGTGGGTGCCATGCCGAGCGACAGCGCGCCGACAACGTTTCCCCGGCGCAGTGCTGGGAGCACTTTGGCGCGGGGCGCAGCGTTGAGCATTGCCTGCAGCGCAGCGATGGTGGCGTCGGACGACTCGGCCAAGTTGGGCCGGCCCGCGACGATGACGACGTCGCCGCTGGCCAGCTGGGCAGCGATGTCGCTGTCAGCCGCAGCCGTCGCGACAGCGTCGGCCTGGTTGCCTGGCTCGTGACGAACGCTCTTCCACGCATACCGAGTGAGGCCGGTATCGGTGGCGGAGAACTCGACAATCTTGCTGCGCTTCTTCTCGGCTGCGTCACGAAGACGGAGGTAGAGGACCGGCAACTCTTCTTTGAGATCGGGACCGAG
>JBLIMF010000244.1:0-3729 GCA_047638615.1 Gammaproteobacteria bacterium | reverse complement strand
GGCGTGAGTGCATCGGAGCCGTAGGCCTCGGCGGTCCACACCGAGTTGAAACCGAGCTTCTCGGCCTCCTGAACCGCCTCGAGGGCGCCTTTCGGCGGGCCTGCTGACCAGTATCCGGTGTTGTATCCGAGTTTGAGATCTGCCATGTCCCGACCGTAGGTGAGAGCGGCCCGCCGAAATCAGTCCGGCCAGAAGTGCGTCTCGCAGGCCATGATGTGTTGATGGGCGCTGAGAACGACGATCGGTTGATGGTGACGAACACGGTTCGCATCCCCCAGCACGAGTTGCAAGAAACCTTCTCGGCCTCGGGTGGCCCGGGAGGCCAGCACGCGAACAAGGCGGCGACACGCGTCGAGTTGACACTCGACATCACCACATCGTCAGCCTTCAACGAGTCCGAGCGCCAACGGATCATCGACAAGCTCGGAGAGGTCGTTCGCGTTGTCGCAGATGACGAGCGCTCGCAGCTCCGCAACAGAACGCTCGCTGCCGAAAGGCTGGCCGGGAAGTTGCGCAGTGCACTACACGTTCAGCGGCGACGTCGAGCAACGAAGCCGACGCGCGGTTCGCAGCGTCGAAGGCTCCAGGCGAAGTCAGAGCGATCCGAGGTCAAGCAGCAGCGCCGGCAACCGGGTCGAGACGAATAGTCGTCAAAGGAGCCTCACCCCATAAGTCACCCCATAAGTATTTATGGGGTAAAGGTGACTGGGAGCCGGTCTGGGCCGAAGATCGCGGTGCCCGGGGGTTTCCACTGGACGCCGTCAGCTAGCTTCAGGTCCGGCATGCGGCGGGCCAGGATTGGCAAGGCTTCTTGCAGTTCGGCCCGAGCGAGCCACGCACCGAGGCAGTAGTGGATGCCTGAGCCGAGAGTGAGATGCGGCGAGCCAGCTGGTTCTTTGCGGATGTCGAAGGTCTCGGCGCCTGGGAACATGCCTTGGTCGCGGTTGCCGGTTGCTGTCGACGGGAAGATGAAGGTGCCCTCCGGGAATAGAATGTCGCGGTAGACGATGTCTTCGCTTGCGAATCGGCCGGTGCCACGGACCGCACCAAAGTGGCGCATCGATTCCTCTACGGCGCGTGGTGCGATATCGGGATCGTCGGCCAGCAGCTTCCACTGATCGGGATGCTCAGCAAAGAGGGCGACCGAGCAACCGAGCTGATTACGAGTGGTGTCGGTGCCACCGATGATCACAGCGTTGACCATCATCAGCAGCTCTTCGGCATCGAGCTTGTCACCACCTTCTTCGGCTGCGATCAGGTCGGTGAGCAGATCTTCGCGCGGGTCGCTGCGCCGCTCGGAGATCATTTGCATCGTGTACTCGTTGAGTTCGTTGCGAGCGGCCTTGATGATGTCGAGTTCGTCGAGCACGTTGGCGTTAAAAACGCGCAGCACGTCTTCGGCCCAGCGGGAGAACAGCTGCCAGTCCTCTTTTGGAGCACCGAGCAGTTCGCAGATGATCGGAATGGGATATGGCTCGGTGATGTCGGCAACGATGTCGGCCTTGCCAGTAGCAGCCACCGGATCGATCAATCCGTTCATCACCTCGCGCATGAATGGCCGAAGCCGGTCAGCGGAGCGCGGTGAGAATGCCTTGGCGACCAGGCGACGCAGGCGAGTGTGCACATCGCCCTCGGCGGAAAGAATCGACGGCTTGTCTCGATTGCCGATCAACTCGGGGTCGGTGATTCCGCGCATCTCGGGAATTTTCGAAGCAGCGTTGTGCCAACGCTTGTCGCGCAGAACAGCCGTCACGTCGGCATAGCTGAGAATCGAGTAGCCGAACAGGCTCTTCGCGATCCAGGTGTCGTCGGCGAGTTTCGTCATGGCGGCCAGCACGTCTTCGTGCGCCATCGCGAAGAGACTCGGATCGATCACTGGGAGATCCATCTCGGTGACCAGCGTGAGTGATGTGGCGTTTCCCATATGGGCACTCTAGAGAACGAGCACCACCGGTGGCCGGGTCGGGCTCAGGCCTCGAATGGGCTGACCGAAGTGGCGTCGAGGGACGCCGCCACGATCTCGTTGGTGTAGGCGCCGTTGACGGTGTTCAATCCGTGGGCCAGAGCGGGGTTGATGCGAGCGGCGCCGACGGCCCCGCCGAGTGCGACCTGCAGCTGAAAGGGGAGTGTTGCGTTGGTGAGCGCGTAGGTGCTCGTGTGTGGCACGGCACCCGGCATGTTGCCGACGGCGTAGTGCACGACGCCATGCAGTTCGAAGACCGGCTCGTCGTGCGTGGTTTCGCGAGTGGTGGCGATGCAGCCTCCCTGGTCGACAGCAACGTCGACGATGACGGCACGCGGCTTCATCTGCCTGACGAGGTCCTCGCTCACGACGACTGGTGCACGGCCGCCTGCAACGAGTACGGCACCGATGACCAGATCGGCCTCCATGACGGTCCGCTCGATCGATCCCTGGTTCGATGCGAGCGTCGAGATACGACCCTTGTGAATCTGATCGACGTAGCGCAGGCGTTCGAGGTTCTTGTCGAGGACGGTGACTTCGGCTTCCATGCCAGCTGCGATCACAGCCGAGCTCCAGCCGACGTTGCCGGCGCCAAGTACAACGACCTTGGCGGGGCTGACCCCGGGGACGCCACCCATCAGGACGCCGCGTCCGCCCTTATGGCGCTCGAGGAAGTGAGCGCCCATCTGTGGTGCGAGGCGCCCGGCGACTTCACTCATCGGAGCAAGAAGCGGAAGTGACCCGTCGGCGAGTTGCACCGTTTCGTACGCAACGCTCGTGGTCTTTGCAGCGAGGAGCGCCTTCGCGACGTCAGGGTAAGCGGCGAGGTGTAAGTAGGTAAAGAGCGTCAGATCTTCACGCAGGAACTGGAATTCTTCCGCTTTTGGCTCCTTGACCTTGACCACCATTTCCTGAGCCCAGGCATCGGCAGCAGTCGGCACGATCGTGGCGCCAGCAGCGACGTAGTCTTCGTCCATAATCGATGCGCCGACGCCAGCTCCGGCCTGAATGCACACCTGAATGCCGCGAGCATCGAGTTCGCGGACACCGTCGGGTGTGAGGGCCACGCGGTGCTCGGCGGTCTTCACTTCGGTCGGTACGCCGACGGTCTTGATCACTGGTGAAGTCATGAACATCATGGTGCGCCAATGGTCGCACTCGTTTGCGGTGCGTTTCTCTGGAAGGATGTCGGAATGGACGTGCAATACTCAGCCCTTGATGCTATCGACGCTCGAATACTGGCCGAGATGCGCCATGACGCACGAATCAGCTGGCGAGAGCTGGGTGATCGTGTGCATCTGGCGCCAACGTCAGTGGCCGATCGGGTCAAGCGCCTCGAACAGCAAGGTGTGATCACCGGCTACGAGGCTCGGATCGACGCGGCTGCCCTGGGACGCACAGTCCAGGCAATCGTCGACGTCAGCTTGGTTCCCGGTGATGGCGCGGATGCCTTCGAGCAGCGCATCGCTGCTCGTGACGAAGTTGTCTTCGCGGCCTACGTGACCGGCTCGGCCGACTACAAAATCATTGTCGAATGTGCTGGAGCGTCCGGCCTCGATGCATTCGTCCGGTGGGTTCGAGCCGATGAGGTGGTGGCGCGCACCGAATCACAGTTGATCTTGCGCACCATTCTCGACTGACCGAACGCAGCCGCGCATACGCCAGCTACCGGGCAGTCCGTTTTCGCCGTTAGCGTCGGGGTCGGTGGCAGGCAGAAATCACTACGACGTGCTGGGAGTGAGTTCCACGGCCGACGCCAACACGAT
>JBLIMF010000243.1:0-3759 GCA_047638615.1 Gammaproteobacteria bacterium | reverse complement strand
TTGCTGCCGACACCGAGACGAGGATGGACAGCTGCACCGTGCGCCATAGCGGGCCGGGAACTTCCTTGGCAACACTGGCAAGGTCGCCACCAAGCCGGACGGTGCGCCAGACGACGAAGCCAACGGGCCCCGCAAAAAAGGCACCGATCAGCAGGCCGAGCAGGCGGCTCGGGGTGATCCAACTCGTGCGTCCACCCCCAGCCATGGCGCGACGCTTCAATCGTCCGCCGGTCGGCGTCGGCTCAGCGACGTCGAGTGGGAAGTCGACCAAAGGGTCCAATCGTCAGCTTTCGAGCCCCGACTCAGCAATGAGCGCACGTGTGGCTTCGAGACCGCCGGCGAGGTCTTCGAACGCAATGCCGCCGGCGTTGCTGATGTCACTGCTGAAATCGATCGGTGGCACGTTGTTGGCGGGCGACTCGCCGATGGCCAGTGGGTACTCGAACGTTTCGGTGGCGAAGTACTGCTGGCCGCTCGAACCGAGCAGGAAGTCGATGAGCTGGGCTGCGGGCCCGGCATCGTCCGCATCGGCGAGGATCGCTGCGCCGGTGATGATCAGCACGGCACCTGGATCATCGGTGGCGAACACATGGTTGGCAGATGGTTGATCGGGGTTCTCGACCAGCGCTCGGTAGTTGTAGTAATGGTTCACGAGGCCCGTGTCGACCTCGCCTCGGCCAACGGCAGCCACGATGGAATTGTTGTTCGCGTACAGTACCGGGTCGTTTGCGTCGAGCGCCTTAAGCCATTTGAGGGTGATCGCATCTCCCTGCGTGGCGCGCATTGCGGTGACGAAATCCTGGAATGAACCGTTACCCGGGGCGACCCCCACACGGCCCTTCCACTGTGGGTCCGTCATGTCGAACACGCTGCTCGGCAGATCAGCTGGGTCGACGGCATCGGTGTTGTAGACGAGTACACGCTGGCGGCCGGAGAAACCGATCCAGCGGCCACTGTCGTCGCGCACGTTGTCGGTGACGAGGATCAAGGTCGACTCGGGTAGCGGACCGAGACGGCCACGCTCTTCGAGGAAGCCCATCGAGCCGGGGCTCTGGGAGAGGAACAGATCGGCTGCGGCCTCGCCGGCCTCGCCCTCTTCATCGATTAACAATGCGAGGTCAGCGGAGTTGCCGTACTTGACCTCGACGGACAGCCCGCTGGCTTCCTCGAAATCATCGATAATCGGCTGGATCAACTCGGTACTGCGACCCGAATACAGGGTGATATCGGCGTCGTCGCCTCCGCAGGATGCAGCGATCAGGCTGATTGCTGCCAAAGTGGCGGCGATTCGTACACAGTGTCGAGGGCGGAACATACCGCGAGTGTAGACGGCTCCTCTCCAAATCTGTCAAGCATGCCTAACAATAAGGTTTGACCGGTTTCAGCATGCCGCCGACAGCGCAACTACCCTGGGCGTATGACCGATTTCCAGGTTGAGCGTTGGTCGCCAGCGCTCGGAGCCGAAGTGCATGGCCTCGACCTCGATGCGGCGTTGCGAGGGGGCGACACGCAGATCAATGAAGTCGTTGATGCGTTGTACGGCGCGCTGATTGAACATCAAGTGCTGTTTTTCCGCGATCAGCCGCTCTCGCCGGAAATGCATGTCAAACTTGGCCGGCGGCTCGGCGAGCTTGCTCCGCGCCATCACAGCTACACCACACTCGATGGCAACGATGACGTTGCTGTGCTCACTTGGGAACCGGGCGACCGCCCCGATGCGTCCGAGTGGCACACCGACATGACGTTCCGGCCAAAGCCGCCATTCGCCTCGATTCTCAAGGCGATCGAGTTGCCGCCGGTCGGTGGCGACACGCTGTGGGCGAGCATGTATTCGGTGTACGACTCGCTGGACGTCGGCTTCAGGTCCGACCTGGAAGGCATGGAGATCTGCCACGATCCCGGGCAGTTTCGGAATGGGGCATACGAGCGCGACGGCAACCGGGGGATCAACGACATGCTGGCCGAAGCCGGTTCGGCTGTGTGGCCGATTGTGTCGCACCACCCCGTGACCGGGCGCCCGTACATCAATGTCAGCGAGTCGAATGCGCGCTGGATCATGGGCACAGGTGCCGCTCAGTCGCAACGGATCGTCAGCTATCTGCTCGATTCGATCAACCGGCCGGACCATCAGGTGCGGCTGCGCTGGCAGCCGAACACGATTGCCATTTGGGACAACCGGGCATCGCAGCACTATGCGGTGGCTGACTACCCGAAATATCGCCGCATGATGCACCGCGTCGCCGTCGAAACCGACCGTCGCCACGAAGCCTCGCTCGCAGCCCGCGCTACAGCGACTACCTGACGACGCTGTGCGGCCTTCCGCCTGAACCTGCGCGACACTTGAACATGGCAGCTTTAGGTAAGCAGGGACGTCCAGTCGACGAGGTCATTGCTGAACTCACCGAAAAGAGGGCCGGTGATGTCAAGTGGGCCGACGGTAAAACCTTCGGAATGGTCTACGACGGTGGTCCCACAGTTCACGAGGTCGCCAAGCAGGCAGCGCTGCTTTACCTTCACGAGAACGCGCTGAACACTCAGGCATTTCCGTCGCTCCGACACATTCAGTCCGAAGTGGTCGGGTGGACTGCCGACTTGCTCAACGGCGACGAGAACACATCGGGCTTCCTCACCAGCGGCGGTACCGAGTCGATCCTCTGCGGCGTACTGGCCGCTCGAAAGCGGGCCCTTGCCGAACGTGGCGTCACCGAACCCGAGATGGTGTTGCCCGAAACTGCCCATGCCGCGTTCCACAAGGCCGCTGACAACTTTGGCTTGAAGGTCCACAAGATCCCGGTTCACGCCGACTACACGGCGGACGTCGAAGCCATGGCCAACGCTGTCGGGCCGAACACGGCACTCGTCGTTGGATCTGCGCCGCAGTATCCGCAGGGAGTGCAAGACGACATTCCGGCGATCGCTGCGCTCGCCAAGTCGGTCGGAGCGAACTGCCACGTCGACGCATGCATGGGCGGCTTCGTGCTCCCCTTCGCCGAGCGGCTTGGGCGCGAGGTGCAGCCCTGGGACTTCCGAGTCGACGGAGTCACCACGATCTCTGCCGACATCCACAAGCTCGGCTATGCGCCGAAAGGCGTGTCGGTGATCTTGCACGACACGAAGGAATCCCGAAAGTACCAGACCTTTGTTTTCGACGACTGGCTCGGCGGCTTCTATGCCTCGCCGAACATGCAGGGGACCCGGTCGGGGCTACCGATGGCGTGCGCGTGGGCCGTGATGCAGCACCTGGGGACCGACGGCTATGTCGAACTGACGAGGCAGACGCTGATCAACGCTGATCTGATGCGAGCCGGGATCATGGGTATCGACGGCATCCGAGTCCTCGGTGACGGCGAGTTTCACCTCATTGCCATGGCGGCGGAATCCGAGAGCGGCATCGACATGTTCGCGCTCGGCGACGCCCTGCTTGCCAAGGGTTGGTACCACGATCGCCAGACTCCGCCGGACAATCTGCACTCAACGGTGAGCAACACGAATGCCGGCGTCATTGACGACTACCTCGCCGACCTCGCCGAGAGTGTTTCAGCTGTGCGCGGCACAAGCACCGAAGACCGCAGCACCACCTACGCCACCCTCGAATAGGGGGCGTCGCAGGCGTTTGGTTTTGCTCGCGATGGTGAGTCGGAGGGAACGATCTCCTCGCCGTGTCATCTCCCGTCCGCCATGCTGTCATCTTCCAGCCCGCCATTTTGAGGAACTCATGTCGCCGACCAATCGTTTCGCCACGATCGCAATCGCAATCTC
>JBLIMF010000242.1:0-3831 GCA_047638615.1 Gammaproteobacteria bacterium | reverse complement strand
GTCGGCAGCCTTCTCGGCGATCATCATCGTCGGTGCGTAAGTGTTGCCGTTACTGACGTTGGGCATGCAACCCGCGTCGACAACCCGCAGGCCCTCGGTGCCGTAGACCTTCATCGATTTCGGGTCGAGCACCGCCATTGGATCGTCGGCGCCGCCAATCTTTGTCGTGCACGATGGGTGCAACGCAGTTTCGGAGTCTTTGGCGACCCAGTCCATGATCTCTTGATCCGTCTCGACGGAGGGCCCGGGCGAGATCTCACCGGCGTTCATCGGCTCGAACGCTGGCTGGGTCAAGATCTTGCGCGCTGTGCGGACTGCTTCGATCCATTCACGGCGATCTTGCTCGGTGCTGAGGTAGTTGAACTGCACCGCCGGGTGCTGCCGCGGATCACGCGTGGTGATCTTCACCGTGCCGCGAGCGTCCGAGTACATGGGCCCAACATGCACCTGATAACCGTGCTCGATTTTGGCATTGCTGCCGTCTGGCCTGCTGGGCGACGATCCGTCGTAGCGGATTGCGATTGGCAGGAAGTGGAACATCAGGTTCGGGTACGACTCGGTCGGGTTGCTCTTGACGAAGGCACCAGCTTCGAAGTGGTTCGACGAACCCGGCCCCTTACGGAACAGCCACTGCAGGCCAATCCACGGCTTCTTCCAGTGCGCCAGGTGCGGTTGGATCGACACCGGCAGCTTCGATTCGTACTGGATATACACCTCGAGGTGATCCTGCAGATTCTCCCCGACGCCCGGCACATGTGCCACAACGGGAATGCCGAGGGATTCGAGATGCTCACGATCACCGACACCTGAAAGCTGCAGAAGCTGCGGGCTGTTGAAGGCGCCGCCGCACAGGATGGTTTCCTTGCCAATAATCGTTTGTTGCTTCTTGCGGAGGCCGACTTCGACGTCGACACCCGTGGCCCGGTTGCCGTCGAAGTTGACTTTGCTGACCTGGGCGCGCGTCATCAACGTCAGGTTCGGACGGTCGAGTACGGGGTGCAGGTATGCGCGGGCAGCACTGAGCCGACGGCCACGCGACACGTTCTTATCGAACGGGGCAAACCCCTCCTGGCGATAGCCGTTGACATCGTCGGTGCGGTTGAAGCCAGCCTCGACCCCCGCCTTGAGCCACGCGTCGAACAGTGCGTTGTTAGCGGGGCCGCGCTCCAATTTGAGCGGTCCGCCGTCGCCGCGCAGGCCCGGATGTTCGGGCTCCTCACCGGTCAGGCAGTTCTCCATCCGCTTGAAGTACGGCAGACAGTGCGCCCAATCCCAGTTCTCCAAGCCGGGCAGGGCGCCCCACTTGTCGTAGTCCATCGGGTTGCCCCGCTGGAAGATCATGCCGTTGATACTCGACGAGCCGCCGAGCACCTTGCCGCGAGCGTGATACACCCGTCGGCCGTCCATGAAGGGCTCCGGCTCGGACTCGTACTTCCAGTCGTAGAAGCGACTCCCAATGGGGAAGGCCAGCGCCGCTGGCATGTGGATGAAGACATCCCATTTCCAGTCGCGACGACCTGCCTCGATCACGAGGACTTCGTTGGATGGATCGGCACTCAAACGATTGGCGAGCGCACAGCCCGCAGAGCCGCCACCGACGATGATGTAGTCATACACCCTTGCAGTCTGCCAGCAGGGCGGCTGCCGACCGTCCCGAAGGCCTCCTCGAACCCGATTCCACCTGACGTCGTCCGCACGCCGTAGGTTCACGCCCATGGATCTGCAGTACGCCCTTCGCACCAACGGCACCGTTCGCTCGTTCCGGGACGAGCCGGTCGGGCTCGACACCGTCGCGGCGATTCTCGATGACGCCCGGTTCGCTCCGTCAGGTGGCAACGGCCAGCCGTGGCGCGTTGCTGTGATCGAGGACCGACCGCTGCGGCAGGGCCTCGCCGACCTGATGCAGCCGGTGTGGGACGAGTACCTCGAGATCCGGATGACAGGCGGTCAGCCGTACACCGTGGTCGGGTACGAGACGCCAGACGAGATTACGCCCGGCAAGCCCAACGAACTTCTGGACAACATCGACTCCGTGCCGGTCGTCCTGACCATCGCCGCCGATCTCAGCAAGATCGCCATGATGGACGCCAACCTCGAGCGGCCACCAATGACCGGAGGCGGGTCGATCTATCCGTTCTGCTGGAACCTCATGCTGTCGGCACGGCATCACGGCCTCGGCGGCGTGATGACCACCTTCCTCAGCCGTTGCGAACAAGAAGCTGCAGACCTCCTCGGCCTGCCAAAAGACCACGCACTCGTTGCGACAATCTTCCTCGGACACCCTGTCAAGCAGCCGACCCGACTCAACCGTCAGCCGGTCGATTCGTTCGCAACAATCGACAGATTCGATGGCGCTCCGCTGCACTCGCCCGCAAACTGACCAGAGCGGCAAGTGGCAGCAGTGGCAGACTGGCAGCGTGAGCCAGCAGTCCGCAGCACCGTCGACCTCCCATTTGGTGAGTCGCTACGTCCGCGCCTCGGTCCTGCAGCGGATCGGCGCGATCATGGTCGACGGCCTGCTGTTCTGTGTGCTCGTCCTCGTTCCTGCCTGGCTCATCTCGTGGGCGTTCGGCCCCGGCGGAATGACCGGCTGTGGCCTCACCGCCACCAACCTTGATGGCGAATGCACGATCTCGCCCGTGTCATTGCGTTTCACCCGCATCGTGTTCTATGCACTCTCGGCGCTGTGGGTACTTTGGTACAGCCGAGCGATTTCACAGGGTGCTTCCGTTGGCAAACGGTCGACCGAGGTCATGGTGATCGATGCGAAAACTGGCGAGACGATCTCCTACCGCCGGGCCGTGCTGCGCACACTGCTGTCAGCGGTGAGCTTCCTGTTCTTCTTCATCGGGATGCTCGTTGCAGTCACCAACCGAGAGCGTCGCGCCGCTCATGATCTGATCATGGGCACCCGGGTCATCAGCCCATAGGACGATAAAGCAGCAGAGCCAGAGCGGTCGGGCCGAACTGGCTACTCGAAGTCCCAGTCGTAGGGAATGTTGTCGTCGCCGCGATACTGCTCGATGGCGTGTGACTTGGCGTTCTCAATGAACCGCTTGACCTTCATTGGATCTTTCCTGCCTGGCTCTTTCTCGACGCCACTCGCAACGTCGACGCCCCACGGCCGCACTTCCTCAACGGCGTTCCCGACGTTCTCGGGGGTGAGGCCACCGGCAAGAATCAACTTCATCGAGTCGGGTGCATCGCCAGCTATCGACCAGTCGAACAGCTTGCCGCTGCCTGGGCTCGGTGCATCGAGGAGGAGCATGTCGGTGCCGTATCGATCGGCATTGGGAAGGTTCTCGTCGTCCGATGCGAACGCCTTGATCACCCAGCGGAAATGGCCAGCGATCTCTTTGCTTTGGTCTGGAGTCTCGCGGCCGTGCAGTTGGATGGCCTTGAGGCCGGCCTTGTGGGCAATCTCGATAACGCGCGACGGGTGCTCGTTACGGAACACACCTACGGTCAAGATCTCGGGCGGCAGCCGACGCGTGATGTCGTAGACCTTCTGCGGCGCAACCTGTCGTGTCGAAGGTGCAAAAATGAAGCCAACAGCGTCAGCGCCCATTGCTACCGACAGCAGTGCGTCGTCTTCGTTGGTGATTCCGCAGATTTTCACGAACATGAGATCTCGAACGGTACTTGCACCAGCACCTGTGCGTCGCTATCTGTTTCGTGAGAGTCTCAATCCGTGACACGCCTCAGCCAGGTAGACCTTTGCGCATCGCTCCAGAAGGACGAGTACGAGGAACGGCTGGTTGCGGGTCAGCGGCGTTTCGAGGAGCTCCGGCTGCACCTCGGAGGGCAGACCAACGGTGGCAACATAGGCCC
>JBLIMF010000241.1:0-3844 GCA_047638615.1 Gammaproteobacteria bacterium | reverse complement strand
TTGCTGCGGGCTGCGCAGGTTGGTTCGCGGCCGAACGCTATGGAGACGGCCTGTTGGATCGGCCCGCCGAAACGTCGACAGCTGTCGCTGCTGCGCTTCCTTCGCTCGGCGAGGGTTTGCCAAACGAGCGCCTCGTACCATTCGAGCCGTGGCGTCGATTCAACTTGACCTACACGGATGGTGCCAAGACCGAGCTCTATTAGTTCGACCTTGACGCGTGGAAATTGCGCGTCGAGGTCTGCTCGGCGTCGCTCGCTGATTTCATCGAAATCGATGGCGATCAAGGGTTCCGCCGCGATGGCCTCGACGGTGAATGGGTCGCGGAGGATGCTGCGATCACCCGCAACATCGCTCGCTACGTGAAGTGCACCCGCTGGCGTATGGGCGCGGGTGAACACGACGCGCGTCGTTGGCGATGGATCTGGCCGCTATCGCATTCGTGTCCGCCATGACGGTTACATCGTCGGTAATGCTGGCGAGTCGCCGTTGCTTAAGTGGGCAACGTTGCACGCCTTCGATTTCCTTTCGCCACTCGCCGTCAGCGTTTCCGCCGCCAGCGGTGCTACACCCGACGGGTCCACTACAGCCCGTGGCTGATTCGTCAGTTCCGCTGGCTGGCTGGCTGACCGGACGCTGCGGAATCGGTACGCTTACAGCTGTGGATCGGCCAATCGGGATGTTCGACTCAGGCTTCGGTGGCCTGACTGTAGCGAGAGCCGCCATTGATATTTTGCCGACCGAGGATGTCGTCTACATCGGCGACACTGGTCGGTATCCGTACGGCTCGAAGCCGCTTCGTGATGTTCGGGGTTTTGCTCGCGAGCTCGCGCACAGCCTCGTTGAGGACTATGGCGCCAAGGCCATTGTCGTTGCCTGTAACACTGCAACAGCTGCGGGCCTCGACGATCTCCGCGCCGAGCTGGATGTGCCGGTCATCGATGTGATTCGACCTGGAGTGAGCGCGCTTGTCCAGACCACACTCACTGGCCGCGTCGGTGTGATCGGGACCGTCGGAACGGTGTCGTCGGGGGCCTACGTCCAGGCGATTGCAGCTACAGGTGCTCCCGTCATCTTGACGAGTGCTGCCTGCCCTGGTTTCGTCGAGTTCGTCGAGCGCGGCCAGACGGTCGGCGACGAGGTCACGGTGTTGGCGGAGCGACTGCTGGCACCGATCCGTGACGCCGACGTCGATGCTCTCCTCCTCGGTTGCACGCACTATCCGTTCTTGGCCAGAACGATTGGCGACGTGATGGGCAATGGAGTGACTCTCGTCAGCTCGGCTGACGAGACAGCGTTCGCGCTCAAGCAGACACTTGGCGACCTCGGCCTGCTCCGTGCCATCGATCGGCCAGGTAACCATCGGTTCGTGTCAAGTGGCGACATCGATGTGTTTCGCGAGCTCGGCTGTCAGCTTCTCGGCCCGGAACTCGATCGAACCGAGTCATGGCCACCGCCTTGGTGAGCGCAATGCGCTGATTGTCGGCACGGTTCCTCGGCGCTGGTCGATACACCGGATACGTTCACGGACATGACTCGCCCCGATGGCCGCGCCGACAACGAACTCCGCTCCTTCTCGTTTCAACGAGACTTCACCGAGATGGCCGATGGGTCGGTCCTCGTGTCGTTCGGCAACACGCGTGTGCTGTGTACCGCAAGCATCGACGAAGACGTACCGCGTTGGATGCGCGGCTCTGGCAAGGGCTGGGTGACTGCCGAGTATTCGATGCTGCCGGGTGCGTCGCCTGACCGCATCAACCGTGAAGCCGCCAAGGGCAAGCAGTCAGGTCGCACCGTCGAAATTCAGCGTCTGATCGGTCGCTCACTGCGCGCCGCGTGCGACATGGAAGCACTTGGCGAGCGTCAGGTGATTGTTGACTGTGACGTCCTGCAGGCGGACGGGGGCACCCGTACTGCGTCGATCTGTGGTGGCTTCATCGCGCTTCACGATGCACTTGAACGCGTTGTGCAACGCGGTGGCATCCCGAAGAACCCATTGCACTCGTTCTGCTCAGCGATCAGCGTTGGCATCGTCAACGGCGAGCCGGTCCTCGACCTCCCGTATGTCGAAGACAGCGCCGCCGAAGTCGATATGAATGTCGTGATGCTCCGCCCAGTCAGCGGGGGAGAGGCGAGCTTCGTCGAAGTGCAGGGCACCGCGGAGGGCAAGACGTTCTCGCGTTCGCAGCTCGACGCGCTCCTCGGTCTCGCCGAAGGTGGGCTCGCAACGATTAGCGACGCCCAGACGGCATTGGTGGCTGACGCCCCGACGCCCCGCGAGGGACGTTGAGCCAGCTGATGCAACTCGTTTGCGCATCAGCGAATCCCGACAAGGTCGCCGAGATCCAAGCGCTCCTCGTTGGCGTCGTTGATCTGTTGCCGAGGCCACCTGAAGTTCCAGATGTGGTCGAAGACGCCGACACGCTCGTCGGGAACGCACGCCTGAAGGCAGTTGCAATCGTGGCGGCCACAGGATTGCCTGCTGTCGCTGACGACACCGGCCTTGAGGTCGAAGCGCTCGGCGATAGGCCTGGCGTACATACCGCTCGCTACGCGGGCGAGGGCTGCAGCTACGCGGACAATCGACACAAAATGTTAGCCGAACTCGACGGTGTCGTTGAGCGCGGTGCAGCATTCAAGACCATTGCGATGATCGTCTGGCCGGACGGCTCAGAGCTCACAGTCGAGGGTGTTTGCACCGGTGTGATATCGACTGAGGAACGTGGCGTCGTCGGCTTCGGCTACGACGCAATCTTTCAACCCGACGAGAGCCCAGGCCTGACTTTTGCTGAGATGACCGCAGATGCAAAGCACGCGATCTCGCATCGCGGTCGAGCGTTCCGGGGGCTGCTCAGCGAGCTGGAACGACGCTGACGACGAAGCCGAGATGATCGCTCCCCGGGAGAGTGAAGTCTTGGATAGATGTCGACACGAGTCCGTTTCCGGTGAGCGCATGATCAAGTCGAACGAACGGGGGAAAGAACTTGTCGGTTGGCCACGAGTTGGAGAATCCCTGTCCGTGCACGGTGTGCGCATCTGACAAGCCGTGCCCGAGAATGTCGCGAAACACTGGGTGCCAGTACGAGGCATTGAAATCGCCGGCGATCAGCGTCGGTTCCGTCGCAGCAGACCCCAACTCGCCAAAGCTCTCCAGGTCGGATACCCATCTTTCAAACGCGAAGATCGGCGTCGGGGGATGAACACCGTAGATACGGATGGGTCCGTCGGGGCCGTCCATCAAAATGTTGAGTGAGTAGTTCATCGTTGCGGGTCGTCGACCTTCGACGATCGGATACTTACTCCAGAGAGCGACTCCTCCAGCGAACCAGCCTTCGCGTTCGATCTTGTAGGCATACGCCGCAGCGATCGGATGAGCGCTCAGCGCAGACCGATGCTCCGGGGTGTACTCGCTGAACAGAATCGCATCTGCGTCGCGGACCTGCAGGTCATTCGCTGCCTCCAAGACAACGGGGTTCGAGAAGAGCAGGTTGACGGCAGCAACCGATACTTCGGTGCCCAGCGGGTCAGGGGCGGGGCGGTCGAGAGTAAACACGAGCGGCAACGCAAGGAGCAGCGATCCCAGGCCGACGAAGCTCGTCGTGATGGCGAGTGCATGCCGTTTGCGCCAGCAGGCAATACCGGCCACCGGGATCGTGACGGCGAGGATGAAGGGCGTCAACGCGTGCAGCGTCGCGAGCAGCGTGGACCCGTTCCAGCCCACGGACTGCGTCAGCAAGAGGACTCCAGCAGACGCCGTGGCCAGCCAGCCGAGCAGCTCGATCACCCGCGTCAGGCTGGTCAATTTCACTCAATCAGGTTACGGCGTCGAGGCTCTAGACTGGGATAG
>JBLIMF010000240.1:0-3877 GCA_047638615.1 Gammaproteobacteria bacterium | reverse complement strand
GGGTCGAAACTCGATAGGACGATCGCTGTGCTCACCCACGCCGCTGACGCATCCGGAGCGTTCATTGGGACCGGCTCACGCGACACCGCCAAATGGTCCAGCGAGCCAATCGACTCGTACGGGTCTACTATCGGAGCAACGAGCGGCGCCCACTCAGACAGTGATGGTTCCGGTAATCCTGACGTCGGTTGTGCCACCAATCCAGATTCGGCCCTCGGTCTGCGCGACGGTGACGCGACCGCTGGTTTGGTGAGCAAGGTACGGCGCCGTGAGGGCCCCGATGCCAAGCAACCATTGCGCAATCGATGCGTTGAGGCTGCCGGTCACGGGATCTTCGCGAATCGAACCGTTCGCATCGTTGAAGAACGCCCGCACTTCGATCGCTGCGTTTCCGCCCGACGGATACAGCCCAAAGACTCCGACGTGAAAATGTTCACCCGGCTTGTTCGGCATCGGGATGTCAAGCACACGCTGCGCATCGGTCAGTTGCAAGCCCATCCAGCCGGGGCCATTGTCGATCCAATGCGATGCCACGATGTCACCGCCAGACAGCCCGAGCAGCCGCAGTGCGTGAGCCAACGTGTCACTGTCGACCGGCCCGTGACGGACCATCGGAGGAGCTGCGAAGGCGAGGCCCGCGTCAGTGATGCGGATCTCGATCAGCCCGGCGCTGCATTCCTGCACGACCACGCCCGGCTGATGGGGAACACCACCAGCATCGAGCCACGCAGCACACGCCCCGAGTGTCGGGTGGCCGGCGAATGGCAGCTCGGCCTTCGGCTCGAAGATCCGAACCCGGTAGTCGGCAGTGGGCTGCGAAGGCTCGAGTAGAAACGCTGCTTCGGACAGGTTCGTCCAACGCGTGATCGCCCGCATATCTTCGGTCGACACGTCGTCGGCGTCGTGAACAATGGCGACCGGGTTGCCAGTGAAGGCGCCGCGCGTAAAGACATCGACCTGGCGGAACGCGTATGTGGTCACACCGCCTCGCCTGCACACACTGCGCAGACGCCTTCAAGGGCGAAGTGCCCAGGTTCGAGAGTGAACTGCACTGCGGCGTGGGCTTGCTCGACGAAGGCCCTGACCACCTCGACCGGCAGCTGGGCGATTCCGCCGCAATCACGACAGACCACAAGGAGCCCGTGATCGCCGCCGAGCCGGACGAGTGACGGGCCATGGCCCGCATGGACGTGGGTGACGATGCCACGGTCGGACAGGACCCCGATGGTGCGGTACACCGTCGCCTCGTGGATGGTCGGCTCTTCGACCTGTGCGAGCCGTGTCAACTCGGCCGCATCAATCGGACCGCCGTGGCGAAGCAGCGCTCGCATGACGGCAACGCGTGGGCCTGTTGCCCGGCAGCCATGGGCTCGGAGGATGGCTTCGGCATCGTCGACCGCCCAACCGTCGACGATCGCTGCCTCTTCTTCGTTCAACCGCACGGGATGAGAGTAATCACTTGACGGAACATCCGTGAATGGGTCATCAGTGGGCGTGGCCGACAGTCGCAGCCCGGCGACGCAACGAACCACCGGCGACAAACGCCACAATGAAGAATGTCGCAGCGGTGAGGACAATCGTTGGGCCTGACGCGACATCAAGGTGATAGCTCGCGTTCATGCCGACGAATCCGCTGACTGCGCCGATCACACCGGCGTAGCCCAGCATTCGACCGAAGCTGTCGGTCAGCATGCGAGCAACAACCGCAGGGATCACAAGGTTCGCAGCGATCAGCGTGACTCCCATGACGTTCATCGTTGCGAGCACCGTGGCCGACAGCAAGACCATCAACAGTCCATCGACGAGCTCTGTCCGCACCCCCGTGGCCTTGGCCACTTCCGTGTCGAACGTCGTGAACAACAGCTGCCGGTATCCGAAGCCGATAAACAGCGCCGCGCCGATCGAGACCGCCACGATCAGCCAAACGTCGGCGAAGGTCACGCCGAGGACATTGCCAAAGAGGAGTGCATCAGCATTCTGACCAGGCGACCCATACAGCTGCACGAGCGCGAGGCCGAGCGCAAACGATGCTGTCGTGACCACACCGATCGCCGCATCAGAACCGATCGGTCGACGCCGCACGATCCCCCCGATGGCCAGCGCAGTAATAACACCCCAGGCCCCCGCGCCGAGGAACAGGTTGATTCCGATCAGACCGGCAACCGCATAGCCGCCGAAGATCGCGTGCGACAGGCCGTGGCCGATGTAACTCATGTTGCGCAGCACGACATAGCAGCCAACGACGCCGCAGAGCGCCCCCGCAAGCGTGGCGACGATGACGCCGTTGCGGAAAAACTCGAACTCGAACGGCCTGAACAAGTCCGCAGCGAGCATCATGCTGATGCGCGACCGGTGTCGTCGACCAAGAACAGCGGCGAGTCGACAACGACCCTCATGCCACCGTGCTCAAGAATGTGCATCGGCGAGCCATACGTCCGCTCAAGCACGTCCGAGACGAGTACGTCTTCGGGCGCGCCGGCGCCGATCACACGAGTGTTGAGGCAGACGATCTTCGGGAGATGTGCCGCGATGCCGTTCAAGTCATGCGTAGTCAGCACGATGGTCAGGCCCTGCCGATTGAGGTCGTCGAGCAGGTGAAGCACTTCGTGACGAGTCTTGACGTCGAGGCCCGACGTCGGCTCGTCGAGAAAGATCACTTCGGCCTTGGTGAAGAGCGCACGAGCGAGGAACACCCGCTGCTGCTGGCCGCCCGACAAATCGCGGATATGCCGATTGGCCAAGCCGTTGAGGCCGAGCCGATCGAGCACCGAGCTAATCTCGGCACGTTCCCCCCGAGTGATCCACGGCGTTCGTAAGCCGCGAGCACGGGCCATGCCAACACATTCAGCAACAGTGACCGGGAAGCTCCAGTCGATGTGTTCGACTTGCGGCACCAAGCCCACGGCGATGCCCGAGCGACGATCGACGCTGCCTGACTTGACGGGCACATTGCCGAGCAAAACCTTGAGGAGCGTCGACTTACCCGACCCGGACGGACCGACAATGCCAATCAACTCGCCATCGGTGATATCGAGATCGACGTCGATCAAGACCGGCTCAGCGCCGTAGCTAACCGTAACGTTCTTGGCGGCAATCACCGTTGAAGTGGCACCTCGCTTCGAGATCACTGGGGGTACGTCGCTTCATCTGTTGTGGAGTTACGCACGACGAATTCTTCGAGGCCGCTCGAATCGCCGCCCAGCGCGTCGGTCATCGTGACAAAGTTGAACTTCATCAGACCGAGCCACGAGTGATCGGCTTCACCAGGCTCACCTGGCAGGTCATCATCACGCAGGTCGTCGACGTAGATCGCACCTGTCTCGTCGGCGATCTGTTCGAGCACGGGTGACGGGAACACTTCCGAACCAAACACGGCAGGCACACCCTCGGCCTCGATCTGTTCGATCAGATCGATCACGTCGCCGGCGGTCGGCTCACCGAAGTCGGCCGGCTGCACCGCACCGACGACATTCCATCCGTAGGTATCTGCAAAATAGGCGTACGCATCGTGGTACGTGACGAGCTTGCGCTGATCAACCGGGATTGTCTCGAACGTAGCACTCACGACCTCGTCAAACTCGTCGACAATTGAGATGAACGCCTGCAGATTTGTGTCGTAGTTCGCTGCGCCCTCGGGGTCAACCTCGACCATCGTGTCGTGAATCAACTGGGCGTACACCTTGACCAGAGTCGGGTCAGTCCATAGATGCGGGTTCGGCTTGCCCTCTGACTCAGGGAACGAGAAGTCGTACTTGAATTGATTGGGATCGATCGTGCGGTCACCCAACTCGACGAGCGGGGCACCGTCTTGAAGGTTGGCCTCGGCCAACGCCTTCGTCGGCTCTTCAAGCTGCAGACCGTTAATGAACACGACGTC
>JBLIMF010000239.1:0-3899 GCA_047638615.1 Gammaproteobacteria bacterium | reverse complement strand
TCTCAGGCGCTGTCCGTGCATCCGATAGTTTCGAGGGCGTCAAGCACCTGCCGTTGCCCGACGACCAACCGTTCCCGGGCCACACGGAACGAGCACCATTCGAAGCGGTCGAGCTCTGGGTACTCCCGGATCTGACCGGATTTGGGCGGCCACTCCATCTCGAAGCTGTTGCTGGTGCACACTGCCGCATTGAGATCGCCGGGCCCCGCCCAAATGTGGATCTCCTTGGCTTGCGATTGGGCGAAGACGCCCAGATCGGTGAGGTCGGATGTCGGGACGGTATGGCCTGTCTCTTCGCGAAACTCCCGGCATGCCGTGGCGAGGTCATCGATATCGGCGACGTTGATCAGGCCCTTCGGGATCGTCCAGGCCGCAGCTTCCTTCGCGGCCCAGAACGGCCCGCCCATGTGCCCGATCAAGATCTCGAACACCTCGCCTTCAGGAAAACGAGTCGATCGATACAGCAGAATCCCTGCGCTACGAACTGGTGGTCGAAGAGGCATTGTCGCAACGTAGCGGCCGGCAACGGTGGCCCGACCTGCTGTTCAGTACAGTGGCTGCGTGATCAGGCGGTCGTCGAGTGCATCCATGCTGCTGGCTGGCGCATTCATGCTGTTGGCTGGCGCATTCATCGCAGTCGGGTGTGCAGGAGCGGACAGCAACAGGGTTGACATTCTGGCTGCATCGTCATATACCGACGTTGCCGAACCGCTCGAGGCGTTGCTCGAAGAAGAACTCGGGTTGGATATCGAATTCTCGTTCGGATCGTCAGGGTCGTTTCTACAACAGATTCGCCAGGGTGCGCCGGCGTCCGTGGTGATCACGGCTGACAGCGCGACCATGCATCGCATGAGCGATGGGGGTCTTGTTGATTCGACCGTGTCGATCGCCACCAACGAATTGGTGGTCGTCGCCGCCAACACTGCGGCCGGGCGTGCCATCGAAAGTGTCATGGACCTCGGATCAAGTGACCCTCTCGTCGTGTTGTGCGCGTCGTCAGCACCGTGTGGCGTGGCCACCGATGCCATGCTCGGTGGGCTCGACCTCAACGTCGACGAAGCCAGTCGGGAACCGAGCGTCAGGGCGACGCTGACCAAGGTCCGTTTGGGTGAAGCCGACGCTGCGATTGTCTACCGGACCGACGCCTTGGCGTCACCCGAACTGCGTACCGTGCCGATCCCCCAGGCCGACAACGTGCAAGTCATCAGTCAGGCCGCAGCTGTGGTCGGCCGTGAAGAAGCAAAGCGAGTGCTCGCAGTGCTCGCCGGACCTGCTGCGTTGAAGGTCCTGGCCGAGGCGGGGTTCGGATCGCCGTGAACCGTCGACCGCCGGCTTGGGTCTTTGCGATGGCGGCCGCGCCGGCGCTTCTCTTGGGCGTTCCGCTTTTCGCTCTGCTGTGGCGCCTCCCTTGGAGCAACCTCGGTGCGGCGTTGAGCAGCGACGCTGCCACATCGGCCCTCGTGCTGTCGCTCGTCACCTCGTTGATCGCTACGGCCCTGTGCGTTGTGTTTGGCCTGCCACTGGCATGGGCGCTCGCCTCTGGGAGAGGAACGACGACGCGGATCGTGCGGGCGCTGTGTCTGCTTCCAATCGTGCTGCCGCCTGTCGTTGGAGGTGTGGCGTTGCTGCTGGCGTTCGGTCGCCAGGGAATCATCGGGCAGTGGCTGGCCGATGTCGGAGTGCAGCTTCCATTCACAACGGCAGGTGTCGTGTTGGCCCAGACCTTCGTCGCGCTCCCGTTCTTCGTGCTGACTGTCGAGGCAGCGCTCCGTCAACTGGACGTCGAGCACTCCGAGGTGGCCATTGTCCACGGTGCAAGTCCGTTTCGTGCGTTCGTCTCCGTGACACTGCCATCGGTCGGCCCGGCCGTGGTGGCTGGAGCCGTCCTCGCCTGGGCCAGGGCGCTCGGCGAGTTCGGCGCCACTGTCACTTTTGCAGGGAGCCTTGAGGGCCGCACGCAAACGTTGCCGCTTGCCGTGTACGACCTCCTCGAACGCGACCCGGCCGATGCCGTGGTCCTGAGCGCCGTGTTGGTGGTCGTGGCGATAGCAGTTCTTGTTGGTTTACGCGATCGTTGGTTCGGCGTCTTCCGATCGGACGTGGCGTCATGACGACTCGTATCCGCTTTGATCGCGGCGACCTGACTCTCGATATCGTGCTGCCGGATGCTCCGATAATTGCGCTCACCGGTCCGAATGGGGTTGGGAAGTCGACCCTGTTGCGTTGCCTGGCCGGGCTCGAACAGGCGAGCTCGGTCGATTGGCGGGGGTCTTCGCCTGCGAGCGTCGGCTACCTCCCGCAGCGCACCTCGCTGTTTCCTGCCATGTCGCTCCGTGACAACGTTGCTTCGTCGTTTCGGTTCATCGGTGTCAGCCGAGCAGACGCTCGCCAACGCGCTGAAAAACTCCTGGCCGAGTTCGAGATCGACGAGCTCGCACGTCGCCGCCCGCACGAAGTTTCCGGTGGTCAACGCCAGCGGGCCGGCCTGGCGCGTGCAATTGCTGCTGGCCCTGACCTGCTGCTACTCGACGAGCCGTTCGTTGCGATTGATGTGGCTGCCCGGCGTCCAATGAGGGCACGCCTGGCCGAGCACCTTGCTGCGTCCGGAACCAGCTGCGTGCTGGCCACGCACGACGACGCTGATGTCGAAGCGATGAGTGCAGCCCGAGTTGAATTGGCCTGAGTCAGGCGATTCGAGTTGATCGCTCGGGGCGATCCGCGAGCACGTCGTCAAATGCTTCCCACTGGGAGAGGCTCTCGAGCGCAGCGATGGTCGAGCGCATTGCTTCGGCCGGGACTGGATGCGAGATCAGGTAGCCCTGTGCCTTGCCAGCACCGAGTTTGCGCAGCATTTTGAGCTGTTCGACCGTCTCGACGCCTTCGCCGACGATGTCGAGCCCGAGTGCGCCGCCCATGGCGATGATGGAGCGAACGAGGGATTGGTCGTTGGCGTTGTCAGCAATGCCGCTGACGAAGGCCCGATCGATTTTGATGCGCTGGATCGGGAACTGCTGGAGCAAAGAGAGCGACGAGTAGCCGGTTCCGAAGTCGTCGAGCGCGATCCGGACGCCGGTCGAGTGAATCCGCTGCAACGTATTGCGTGCAAGTTCGGGGTTCTCGATCATCATTGTCTCGGTCACTTCGAGCCAAAGGAGGTGGGCCGGAAGGCCGGATCGGCTGAGCGCTTCTGCCACGACATCGCAGAAGCCCGGATCGGTGAGCTGACGGGCTGACACGTTGACCGACATGGTTGCTGAGTCGCTGATGATGTCGTCTTGGATCCAGGTGTTCAGTTGGGTCAGTGCTTCGAGGAGCGCCCAAGATCCGAGGCTGGTGATGATGCCGGTTTCCTCGGCAACGGGGATGAATTCGGCGGGCGACATTATCGTGCCGTCGCTTCGCTGCCACCTGATCAGTGCCTCTAACCCGGCCACGCGACCGCTCGTTGTGTCGATAATCGGTTGATGAAAGAGCCGCATCTCATGGTTGTCGAGGGCGCTGTGGAGCGCGGTTTCGATCTGCATTCGCTGCGTGAGGCGCTTCTGCATTGAGTCGTCATAAAGCGCCAGGCAATTCCGGCCGGCGTCCTTTGCTCGGTACATCGCGATGTCGGCATGACGGAACAGGTCGGTCGGCTCAATGACGCGATCGGTCGGCATCGTTGCGACGCCGATGCTGGCAGTCAAAAACATCACGCCCGCATCCAGCGACACAGGAGCCTTGAAAGCCTCATGAAACGCTTCGGCGTGGGCGAGTGCTTCACCCGTAGTGGTGCTGATCGTGTCAAGCACGAGAAATTCGTCACTGGCCGGACGGCCGATACGAACGCCCAACCCTTCGGCGACCAAGCAGAGTCGGGCGGCGAGGATCTGAATGGCCTCGTCGCCTGCGGCATGGCC
>JBLIMF010000238.1:0-3941 GCA_047638615.1 Gammaproteobacteria bacterium | reverse complement strand
CCGCGCCGCCTTCACGTTCGGCTCGCCCGACCGGCCCTGGCCCTCGGCGCCGGAGCGCTGGCTGCGTTTTCCCTTCCGCCCTGGGGCTTCTGGCCGCTGGCGATCATCGGCGTCTTGCTCTTTGGTGTCAGCCTTGAAGGGACACCGACCCGCCGCGCGCGACTTCGGCTCGGCGCGCTGTTCGGCGCAGGCTGGATGTACCTCGGCATGGGGTGGATGGTCCAGCTGACCCTCCCCGGCTATCTCGCAGCCGGCCTGATCTTCAGCTCCTTTCACGCCGTCGCAGCAATGGCGACCCCCACGGGCCCGTGGCGCGTCATTTCCCGGCCGGCCGCACACACCCTGGTCGAGGCACTGCGTTTCTCCTTTCCGTTCGGCGGCGTTCCGTTGGCAACGCTCGGTATCTCGCAGGTCGCTGGGCCATTGTCTGGGATTGCACGCATCGGCGGGGTGGTCCTCATCACCTGGGTCGTGTTCCAGATCGGTTTCGCTCTTGCCGAACGGCGGGCGGCACTTTGGAACCTGCCCGCTGCCCTTAGCAAACGAGACTGGTCCGTGCTGCCGAACGCGCTCGGCCGCGCCAGTGTGGTGATCGTGATCGTGCTGTCGCTGGTTGCGCCATCAGGCCACTCGGCCGGGGACACACTCAATGTCGCTGCGGTCCAGGGCGGCGGCGAACAGGGCACAACGGCACTCGAAGTTCCGTCGTCGCTGGTGACTCAGCGGCATCTCGATGCGACGGCCACGATTCCCACCGACGTCGACCTCGACCTCGTCCTCTGGCCAGAAAACACGATCGACGTCAATGATCGGCGGGCAACCGAGATCTTCGAAGACTTCTCGAATTCAGACATCCGTGAGCAGGTCGCTGCTGAGGCCACCCGGCTGGGGGTTCCAATCGCTGTCGGCATCACCGAAGACGCCCCCGTAGCTGCTGGCCGAAACCGCTACACGAATGCACACATCATGGTCTTGCCCAACGGCCAGCTTGGCACGCGCTACGACAAGGTGCGCCGCGTGCCGTTCGGCGAATACGTTCCGCTCCGTGGCGTGCTCGAAAAGATAACGAGCGCAGTCGACGTCGTCGGCGAAGCCGTGGCTGGCACCCAACGCGCCTACCTCGATCTGCCGGCGACGGCCGATCACGAGAGCGTGCGCATGGCCACCGTCATTTCGTGGGAGGTCTTCTTCGGTGGGCGGGCCCGCGAGGGCGTCACCGACGGGGCCACCGTTATCCTCAACCCAACCAATGGCGCGAGCTACACCGGCACCATCGTGCAAACCCAGCAGGTCGCCTCCAGCCGCCTCCGGGCGATCGAAACCGGCCGTTGGGTTGTCCAGGCAGCGCCGACAGGCTTCACCGCGGTCATTAACGCCAACGGCGACGTACTCCAGCGCACGTCGGTCAGCGAGCAACGCGTCATCTACGCCACGGTCGATCTCCGCACAGGCAACACCTGGTACGTCAGCCTCGGGGACGGACCGTTCATCTGGCTCGTCGGACTCGTCTTCGCCGCATCGTTGTGGTTGAGCCGCCGCACGGACGACGAGTTCGACGTTCCGCCCGCGGACAGAACAACCTGAAGGAGCGGATCGCTGCGATCCGTTCCAGGCCGGCCAGGTTCTCCATGATGGAGAAATGATCGATCGCCCAACCACTCCCCGCATCACCCCCATCGACCTCGGTGCGCCGGACGTCGACCCTGAACTTGCGGCCATCCTCGAAGGCGCGCTCACCCACGACGGCCGCCCGCTGAACATCTTCGGAGCCCTCGGCCGGCACCCGAAACTGCTCAAGCGGTTCAACCTCCTTGGCGGGTTCTTGTTGAACAAAGGCCTGCTGCCACCCCGTGAACGCGAAATCGTCATCCTCCGGATCGGCTGGACGGCGCAGGCGATGTACGAGTTTGGTCAGCACACCATCATCGGCAAGCAGGTCGGTCTGACCGATGCCGAGATCACGGCGATCACGAAGGACCCCGACGAATACGCCTGGTCAAGCGACGATCGAGCGCTTCTGATAATGGCCGACGAGCTGGCACAGAACGATTGCGTTTCCGACGAGACGTGGGAATTGCTGTCGACGCGGTGGTCCGAGCCAGAATTGGTAGAACTACTCGTTGTTGCGGGTTTCTACCGCCTCGTATCGGGCTTCCTCAACAGCGCTGGCGTCCAACTCGACGAGGGTGTCCCCGGGTTCCCACGCTGACGCCACACACGCTGCGCCCGCGACTGTCCCGATGGTCGCCCGGCGTTGTGACCGGCGCGGAGCCCTGATCCAATGGGGCCATGACGGAATACGCCCCGCCGCTGACCGACCTTCGCTTTGTGCTCGAAGACGTTTGCGACCTGCCTGGGTTACTGGCACAAGACGACTTCAATCATGTCGAAGCCGACATGGTGTTTGCCGTGCTCAACGAGGTCGGCCGCTTCGCTGCCGAGGTCATTGCACCGACGAACGTCGACGGCGACCAGATCGGCGCGCAGTGGCACGCTGGCAACGATGAATCCGACGGTTGGGCGTACGTCACCACACCAGACTCTTTCCGCGATGCATACTCAAAGCTCGTTGACTCTGGTTTTAATGCCATCCCGTTCGAGCCCGACTACGGCGGCGGCGGCTTTCCCTGGCTCGTCGCACTTGCGGTGCAAGAGATGTTCACCTCAGGCAACATGGCCTTTGCGCTCTGCAACCTGCTGACCCAGGGTTCGATCGACGCGCTCCAACATCACGGATCGTCTGAGATGAAGTCGACCTACCTACCCAAGATGCTGACCGGCGAATGGTCGGGCACAATGAACCTGTCGGAGCCGCAGGCCGGATCAGACGTGGGCGCCGTTGCTACCAAGGCAGTCCTGACTGATCGGGACGACGGGTCGTATGCCATCACCGGCACCAAGATCTGGATTACGCACGGCGAGCAGGACCTCTCCGAAAACATCATCCACCTTGTCCTCGCCCGTACCCCCGATGCCAAGCCAGGTACTCAGGGAATCTCGATGTTCCTCGTTCCGAAGTTCCTGCCAAGCAACGACGGCACACCCGGCGAACGCAACGACGTCGAAGTTGTGTCGATCGAGCACAAGCTCGGTATCCACGGCTCCCCCACCTGCGTGCTGAGCTTCGGCGAGAGGCACAACGTCGATGACAACGGCGCTATTGGCTGGCTTGTTGGCGACGAGTTCACCGGCATGGCCAACATGTTCACGATGATGAACAACGCCCGTCTCTCGGTCGGCCTCCAGGGCCTGTCGATGGCCGAGATGGCCTATCAGCACAGCCTCGCCTACGCGCACGACCGCCTGCAGGGCACCGCACCCGGCGCAGCGCGCGGCGTACAGAGCCCCATTGTCGAGCATCCCGATGTCCGTCGCATGCTGATGACCCAGCGCGCCTGGATCGACGGCATGCGGTACCTGATGTACTTCAACGGCGCCATGCTCGATCGCTCTCGATCGACCGACACTGAGGTCGCTGAATGGTCGACGCGCCTTGCTGCGCTGTTGATTCCCATGTCGAAGTCGATCGGTGCCGACGTCGGTAACGAGCTGACGTCGATGGCCCTGCAGATCTTCGGTGGCATGGGCTACGTCGAAGAGACCGGAGCATCGCAATACATGCGTGACGTCCGAATCGCAGCGATCTACGAGGGCACGAACGGCATCCAGGGGCAAGATCTCGTGATGCGCAAGCTCGGTGGCGATGCAGGTTCGACCGTCAACACGTTCCTCGACAGCTTCGACGACACGATTGCACACCTTGCGGCTGACCCAACGACGTCGACGTTCGCCGAACAACTCACGACCAGCTTCGGTGACGCCCGTCGTGCCAGCGACTGGCTGAACAGTGCCGACTCGGTCATCGACAAGCTCGGCGGGGCAACGCCGTACACCCGTCTTCTCGGTACAGCACTCGCCGGCGCACTCTGCGGCAAGGCGCT
>JBLIMF010000237.1:0-3951 GCA_047638615.1 Gammaproteobacteria bacterium | reverse complement strand
GCTGCGTTCGTGCGCCTCGTCGATGATCAGCGTGTCATACCTGCGCAGCATCCGATCACGCTGAATCTCGGCCAGCAGGATGCCGTCGGTCATCACCTTGATCAGCGTCCGCTCACCCACCTGATCGGTGAAGCGCACGGTGTAGCCAACGTCGTCACCAAGCTTCGATCCGAGTTCGTCGGCGATGCGCTCGCCAATCGTCCGAGCCGCCACGCGGCGAGGTTGGGTGTGGCCAATCAGGCCCGCGACGCCACGCCCTGCTTCCAGGCACAACTTCGGGATCTGAGTGCTCTTGCCAGAACCAGTCTCACCGGCAACGATCACAACCTGATGCTCTCGAATCACCTCGAGGAGCTCGTCGTGGCGCTCGGCAATCGGGAGCGAATCAGGGTACGACAGTCGCTGTTCAGCAACGATCGCTGCAGCTGCCAGGGCGCGAGCCTCTGGATTTCCCCGCGACCGTTTCGATCGAGAACGGTCGGATCCCGACGCCACGAACGCCAGCCTGGCAGCAGCTCAGCCAACTGCCACCCGAACGACCACAAGCATCATCAAGTAGTCGGGACGCCGGTAGAGCCACCCGCTCAGTGTGACAGCGGAGTCGAATCGCGAAGCGTGCAGCGCGCATCGATGAACGGCGTGACGAGATTAACGCGCATCGCAGTGCCCATCGACGGCCGGATCCGCCAGGCGGTTGCTAGAAAGCATGCATGAACGATTCGTTCAGCAACGAACCGATCCCAACCGATCACCTTCCTCGACTCGCCGACGACGCCTTTGTGCCCGTCGACTCCCGCTACCTGCGAGTCAGCCTGACTGGCGTTGCATTGGCAACCACCGTTGTCGCCACCGCCACTGTGATGCTGACGGCACAGGCCAGCCAGAAGGTCATGCCGCTCCTGATCGGTGGTGCTGTTCTGCTGCTGCTCGGGCTGGTGGCCGTCGTGCGCGTGCTCGAAGTGCGACGGCTCGCCTATCAGCTCCGCGAACACGACTTGTCGCTGCGCAGCGGCGTGATCACCCATCGAGTCGAGTCACTTCCGTTCAGTCGTATCCAGCATGTCAACGTCCGCCGCGGCCCGATCGAGCGATCGCTGGGCCTCGCTACCTTGCAGGTCAGCACGGCAGGCCCCGACATCAGCATCCCCGGACTGAGTCAAGCCGATGCCGAACGAATCAAACTGCTCGTCACCGAGCGCGCCGACGTGGTCGACAACGAGGCAGCGGACGATGCGGAGATCTTGCCGCCAACCGATTTCGGCACAGCACCCGCAACCGGCTTCACGCCAGCGCCGCCGCCGCCGCCGCCGCCGCAATGATCGACCTCAGCGCCCCACAACGGCAGTCGCCGCTCGCAATCGTGTTCCTCGGTCTGCGGATTTTCCGATCGTTGGGCATCGCACAGTTCGTCATCATCGTGTTGTTCATTGTCCGCGCCCCATTTAACGGGCCATTCAGCGTGCTGCCGATGGTGATCATTCTCGGATTCGGCGGATTCTCGACGCTGGCCTGGTGGCGCTACACATTCCAACTCGTCGACGGTGAGGTGGTTGTCACCAAGGGTGTCATTCGAGTCGTCCGGCTGAACGTGCCGATCGAACGAATTCAAAGCATCGCAATTGAGCAACAGCTCCTGCATCGCCTGACCGGTCTGGTCAGAGTCACTGTCGACACTGCAGGTACCAAAGATGTTGAGTTTGCCATCGATGCAATCGCCCGGCCCGTGGCCGAGGAGCTGCAGCGTCAAACAGTCACCGCAGTTCCCGCTCCGATGCCGGTCGACGGGACGCTGCCGCCACCGGTGCTTGCCGAGGACCGGGTGGTTTTCGCCCACGACGGACGCCGGCTCTTCCTGATGGCACTCACGATGTCGCCGCTCACGGGCCTCCTCGTTCTCGGCCCGCTCTTCGCACTCGGCGGCGACTTCTTCGACCGTGTGCCCGAGGCCGGGCCCAACAATGTGACCTTCCACTGGTGGTGGATACCAATCGCTCTTACCGTCTTCGTGGTCTTCAGTGTCGCCCTGAACATCGTCAGGGTGTTCCTCCGGGACTGGCAGCTCACGCTGCGCTCGAGCCCCACTGGCCTCCGCCGTACGTCGGGCCTGCTCTCTCGGTCAAGTACCGCGAGCAGCGTCGATCGTATCCAGATGGTTGCCAGCGCCCAGAACCCGTTGCAACGACGGGCCGGGCTCCGCAGTGTCGGACTCGCAACAGTCGGCCAGGGCGACCTCTCGCTCGGCGGATGCGACGACGTCCAGTTTGCGACTGTTGCGGCATTGTCCGCTGTGACGCCGATCGATGTCCTCCAACTCGACCGACGAATTCATCCCGCTGGAATTTTCCTTGCGGTCCGGAACACGTCGATGTTCTGCCTCGTAGTGGCCGGTGCGCTGTCTGCGCTCATTGGCTGGTGGTCGCTGTTGACGCTCAGCGCAATCCCATATGTCTGGGTCACCAAACGAGTGGAAATTGCCAACTTCCGGTGGGGGCTCCACGACGAACTCGCGAGCTCAAGCAAGGTGATCTCGTCAGCCACCGAGCAGGCGCTGCTGCATAAGACGAACACCGTCCACGTCACGCAGTCGATCTTTGAGCGACGGCGCGGGGTAGCAAACGTGAGACTGGCGACCGCAGCCGGAGCGGTCGTGATTGGCATGATCCCGATCGCCGAAGCGAACGCGGTCCGCGACACCATCCTCCATGCCGTCGAAACCGACACGAGGCCCTGGATCTAAAACGTCCGCTGACGCAGGTACGTGAGGCCTTGCCCTCTCGGTCGTCAACCATGTGGCTGCCGTCGGCTGTGAGCCTGGTACTGGTGAACTCGGCTTCGTCTCACTCGACGCCAGGGAACGGGTCGTTGCCAGACGAAGAAATACCTCGAGCGATAGTGATCGTCTGATCGTCGAGCACCTTCGTGGACTGCAAGAACCCGCCCGCTCCGACCACGTTGGCTGCCATCCCCGGTGCGAGGACCGGTGCATCAAACTCCCAATGGATGAAACTCAACGAGTTCTCATCCAACAGAGCTTCGGTCGGCTTTCAGCCTGGACATCGTCGGTGGGAACCTCGATGACCGTCGATGCTGGATCATCGCTTGTGACTGCCTCGACCGCTTTCGTGACAGCTGGTTCCGGAATGGTTGTCAGCGCAGGCTTCGATTCCCGAAGACTTGCCGCCCTCCGAAGCGCCCGCGTGGGCTCTCAACTCGTAGCGTCCGCTCAATGCTGTATCGGACGCGGGTCATGGTCGTCTACGTCCTCGCCGTCTTCATGACGGTCATGGACGGCACGATGGTCAACGTTGGACTGCCGACACTGGCCGCAGAGTTCGGCGTCCCGTCCACCGACATCGAGTGGGTGGCTGTCGGCTACCTATTGAGCCTCGCAGCGATGATCCCGGTTGCAGGGTGGCTTGCTGATCGCTTCGGATCCAAGCGGGTATTCGTCAGTGCACTCGTCGGCTTCGTCTCCATCTCGTTGGCGTGTGGTGCCGCCCAGACGCTCGACCAACTGGTTGCACTGCGCGTCATGCAGGGCATCGGCGGCGGTCTTCTGATCCCCGTTGGGAGCGCCATGCTGTTCCGTGCGTATCCGATGGCCGAACGAGCCAAAGCCGCCGTCGGCGTGCTGAGCGTCGTGGTCATCGCACCGGCGATCGGGCCAGTGCTCGGCGGCATTCTCGTTGACCAGGCATCATGGCGATGGATCTTTTTCATCAACGGCCCGATGGGCGCAGCGGCTATCGCGCTCGGCGTGCTGTGGCTCCGAGGCCGCGCCACCGACGATTCGACCGAGGGAGCTGCTGGACGGTTCGACACCACCGGGTTCTTGCTGTCAGCCATCGCCGTCAGCGTGCTCATCTACACCCTCACGATTGGGCCCGAGGAGGGCTGGACGTCTGTCAAGGTCGTTGGGCTCGCCGTGGTTGGCATCGTTGCCGCAGTATC
>JBLIMF010000236.1:0-4010 GCA_047638615.1 Gammaproteobacteria bacterium | reverse complement strand
TCGGATCGACCCAGGTCGAGCGTCAATTCGGCGACGTGCTCGTCGGCTCCACCGCGGTCCAGCAGGTCCGCGGCCTCGGCGACCTCCTCGAAGGCAACGTCGATAACTCGGGCACGGTGCAGCTCACGCTTCGCCACGACGCTCAGCTCGCTGCGAAGTTCGCCCTCGGTACTCGTGAGGGGTCGGTCACGGTGATCGATCCAAACACCGGCGCAGTCATCGCGATGTACTCAAACCCGGCCTACGACCCCAACGAATTCGTCGGCGTGCCGTTCGAAGAGGCCCGGGACGCAATCACCGAACTGCAAAACACCGACGGCAACCCACTACTCGCCAACGCCTACCAAGAGCGCTACATGCCTGGGTCGACGTTCAAAGTGATCACAACCGGCATTGCTCTCGAAGCCGGTGTGCTCACCCGTGAGACGAACTTCCCACGCGAGCGGCAGTACGTGCCCCCACAGACCAACGACCCAATCAACAACTACAACGGCAGCGAATGCGGCGGCGATATGGCCGAAGTCTTCCGTCGGAGCTGCAACATCCCGTTCGCGAAGACCGCTATCGAACTGGGGGTCGACGGGTTCGTCTCCGGCACGAAAGACTGGGGCATCGATGAACAGCTGCCGATCGACCTGCCCCGCGCCGCGACCTCGACCATCGGCAACACCGAGAACCTCGACCAGACATTGCCCCTCCTGGCGATCCGCGGCTTTGGGCAGAGCGAGGTCCAGATGGTCCCGCTGCACATGGCGATGGTCGCCGGTGCGGTCGCAAACGGCGGTCAGATGATGCGCCCGTACGTCGTCGATGCGACGTACGACCGAGCCGACCGAGAACTCAACCGCACCTCCCCGAGCATCTGGAAAACACCGATCTCAGCCGAAACGGCAGCGCTCGAAACCGAGTTCATGATCGGCGTCGTCCAGTCAGGAACGGCCAGCTGCTGCATGACCCTCGACGGCGGCATCCAGGCAGCAGCCAAAACCGGCACTGCCGAACTCGGCCTCGAGAGCAACCCCGACCTCTCCCATGCCTGGATCATTGCGTTCGCCCCCGCCGAAAATCCGCAGTTTGCGATCTCGGTCGTGCTCACCAACGTCCAGTCGACGCAGGACGTGTCGGCCACTGGCGGTCGGCTCGCCGGCCCCATTGCCAAAGGCATGCTCGACTTCCTCCTCACCGGACAAGGGGCCACCTGATGCGCGCCGACCGTGTTGCCCCCTCCTTCGATAGCCTGGCGCATCGCCTTCGGGCGGACTCTCTGACATGAACAACAACGGCGAAGCAACGGTCATCAACGACCGATACGAGGTCCATAAACGGATCGGACGCGGCGGTATGGCCGACGTCTTCTCAGCGCGCGACCTGTTACTCGATCGCCAGGTCGCCATGAAGGTGCTCTTCCCCGAGTTCGCCACCGACGAGAACTTCGTCGAGCGGTTCCGCCGGGAAGCGCAGTCGGCAGCCAACCTGTCACATCCGAACATCGTCAGCGTCTACGACTGGGGCAAGTTCGAGGGCACGTACTTCATTGCAATGGAAGAGGTGCAGGGCCGGACCCTCGCCGACATCTTGAAGGCAAATAAGCAGCTCACCGCCAAGCAGGCCGCTGAAATCGCGAGCGAGGTCGCCGCAGCGCTTGGCTTCGCTCACGACGGCGACGTGGCGCACCGCGACATCAAGCCGGCCAACATCTTGATCGGGTCCAACGGCCAGGTGAAAGTCGCCGACTTTGGCATCGCTCGTGCAATGAATGCGCCAACCGAAGCCAACCTCACACAGGTCGGTTCGGTCATGGGGACGGCAACGTACTTCTCGCCGGAGCAGGCTCAGGGGGCTCAGCCCGACCCCCGCAGCGATCTGTATTCCCTCGGCATCGTCATGTACGAAATGATCAGTGGCCGGCCGCCCTTCACCGGCGAGAACCCGGTCAGCATTGCCTACAAGCAGGTGCATGATGCACCGCAACCGCTCGTTCAGTTGGTCGCCGACGTGCCCAGGGCGTTCGAGGCGATCGTCGCCAAGCTGCTCGCCAAAGATCCCAAGCTGCGTTACCCGAGCGCAGGCGCATTGCGCGACGACCTCCGTCGTTTCCGTAACGACGAGCCAGTCCTGGCACTGTCTGCTGCAGCCTCAGCCCAGGGCGTCCCCATGCCCGGCGCCACTGGTGTCGTGGCCGCTGCTGTCGAGGCAACTGCAGTCCACACGAACATTCAGCCACGCGTTCCGCCGGCCCAACCGCGAGCTGGCAGCGTTCCGCAGGCAGGCATGTACGAGGCGGGCTACCCGCCAGGTGCCTCTCCTGACGCCGCCTACTACGACTCCGACGGCTCCCGAACGGGGTGGTACGCGCTGGCTGCATTTGTCGCGCTGATTGCCCTCGTCGTCGGCGGCGTTTTGCTCTTCCAGTCGTTGAGCACCGACGAGCCAACCACCGTCGAGCCCCAGCAGGTCACTCTGGCCGACTACGCGAATCGACAAAGAGCCGACGTCGTGGCCGAACTCGATGGGCTCGGCCTCGCGTACCGAACCCAAGCCGAACAGAACGGCGACTTCGCCATCGACTTCGTGATCCGCACTGACCCGCCAGCAGGCACTGTGATGATCGAAGGCCAGGAAGTCGTGGTGTTCTTCAACCCCGACCCGCAGGTCAGCCCAATCCCGAACGTCGTCGGCATCTCGCTCGAAGACGCCCGCCTCATACTTGAAGCAGCCGGGTTCAGTATCGGCACGATCACTGTCGAGCAGACTGATCAGGTCGGCGAAGGCACCGTGCGCAGCATGACCCCGCCTGCCCAGACGCAGGCCAACACCGCCACTGTCGTCGACCTTTCGGTTGCTGGGCCGCCCGAAGGCGTTTCCGTCCCGGGGTTCCTCGTCGGCCAGACAGAGCAGGCCGCCCTCGACGTACTGCAGGGCGAGCCCTACGGCTTCGTGGTCGAGGTCCTCCGCCAGTCGAGCCAATCGATCGATGCGGGCACCGTCATCGAATTATCGCCCGGCCCCGGTTCGCTCATTCCTCGCGGCAGCAACATAGCAATGACCGTGTCGGGTGGGCCCGAACAGGTCACCGTGCCTCCGGTGGTCGGACAAACCGAGGGTCGAGCACGCAACGAACTGACAGGTCGCGGCCTGAGCGTCACCGTCGAGTACGCCGACGTGGCCGCCGGCAGCCCTGACGACGGGCGCGTGCAGTCGCAGAGCCTCGAGCCTGGCAGCCGGGCCGACCCTGGCACTGAGATCAGTCTCGTCGTCGGGCGCTCCCTTGAAACCGTGCCGACACTGCCGCCGACCACTCAGGCGCCGGGAACGACCGTAGCCCCAGGGTCAACCACAACGACCGTTGCGCCAGCGACCACAGCAGCACCGGCAACGACCGCTGCGCCGGGCACGACTGCAGCGCCCACCGTTACGGTGACGGTTGTCCCAGCAGTCCCGTAGCACTGCCCCATCTCACGACGCGATGGAATCGATCGGGTGACTCGGACAGCGGGGCGACATACTGGCTGGGTGCCACGCATTCTGGTGATCGACAGCTACGACAGCTTCGTCTACAACCTCGTCCAGTACTTGGGTGAGTTGGGCGCCGACCCGATCGTTGTGCGCAACGATGAACTCACCGTCGACGAGGCAATCGCTCTCGCCCCTGACGGCGTGCTGCTCTCACCCGGCCCCGGGCGGCCTGAAGACGGCGGCATCATCTGCGATTCCATACCTGCGTTCGCTGAAGCAGGCACACCGGTGTTCGGTGTGTGCCTCGGCCACCAGGCAATCGGCCACGTGTTCGGCGCATCAGTAGTCGGTGCGCCCGAACTCATGCACGGCAAAACGTCGGAAATCGACCACGAAGGTGCCGGCGTTTTCGCCGGCCTCCCGTCGCCGCTCACCGCTACGCGCTACCACTCCCTGACGCTCGACCCGGAAACGATTTCCAGCACCCTGGCCGTCACTGCTCGCAGCGCCGATGGCGTCGTGATGGGGATTCGCCATCGCCTCCTCGACATCGA
>JBLIMF010000235.1:0-4016 GCA_047638615.1 Gammaproteobacteria bacterium | reverse complement strand
ATCTGGATGGCACGCTCGGTCACCCAGGTAGCGGTGCGGCCGGCTTTGAGCTTGGCCATCGAACCTTCGGCGTTCACAAAGCCATTGTTCTTGCCGAGCCAGGCGGCGCGCCAGATCAGGTTGCGGGAGGCTTCGATCTCGGTCGCCATATCAGCGAGCATGAACGCGATCGACTGATTCATGATGATCGGCCGACCGAATGCCTCGCGGTCCTTGGCGTACTGCAACGAGTACTCGAAGGCGGCACGAGCGACACCGAGCGCCTGGGCGCCAACGGCGGGACGGGTGGCTTCGAAGGTCTGCATCGCAGCCTGCGAGTTGCCCTTCTCGCCACGACGCACTCGGGCGAGGCGCTCGTCGAGCTTCTCTTTGCCCCCAAGCAGGCAACGGCCGGGCACACGCACGTCGTCGAGAACAACTTCCGCGGTATGTGAAGCACGGATGCCGTGCTTCTTGTATTTCTGGCCCTGCGACAAGCCCTTCGTGTTTGGCGGAACAACGAACGACGCGTGGCCCTTTGACCCAAGCTCGGGGTCAATGACTGCAACCACGACGTGGATGTTGGAGATACCACCATTGGTGATCCAGGCCTTGGTGCCATTGAGGACCCACTCGTCCTTGGCCTCGTCGTACTTGGCTGACGTGCGGTAGCCACCGACGTCGGAGCCGGCGTCGGGCTCGGAGGCACAGAACGCTCCAAGCGCGAGCTTGCCCTTCTCGTCTTCGTAGCACTGCGGCACCCACTCCATCAGCTGCTCAGGGGTGGCCGACGAGGCAATGCCTGCGGCAGCGAGTCCGGAGCCCATGATCGCCATGCCGATGCCGGCGTCGCCCCAGAACAGCTCTTCAATCGCAATCGGCATCGACAGGCCAGTCGGGTCGTTCATCATGGCTTCAGCCATGAACTCCCAGCTGTACAGGCCAATTTCTTTGGCCTGCTCGACGATCGGGTACGGGAACTCTTCCTTCTCATCCCACTCTTCACCTGCCGGGCGAACCACATCAGCGGCGAAGTCGTGGACCCACTTCTGGAGGGTCAACTGGTCTTCATTCAGCTTCATGGAAAAATCTGTCATGCCTCTAAGTTACCGACTGGTAACCACCATGTCTACCCCTCGGTAACTTCGCGATCGAAGTGTCACTCCGGCTGCCTGGACAAAATGCAAGATCCGGGCAACAGCGAGATCAGGTCAGGGCACGCGGTTGGCCAGCTTGACGAGCTCGGCGCCGATCTTCTCCACGATCAACTTGCCACCCGGCTGGTACACGTGAACGCCGTCCCAGCGGTACCCGATGTTCGTCGCGATCTCTTCGTCGTTACACCATTCGCCAGGCCCGTCGAGCACTCGCACCTCCGGGCCGTACTGCCGCGACACCCAACGAATGACGTCGTTGACGTGTGCGACCCGACTGTCGTCTCCACGCTCTGGGAGCGGCGGCACGGCCGAACCTTCGGCCGACACCGGGCGCATACACGGCACTTCGAGAATTGCTACGTCAGCACCGGTCGCAATGAGGGCATCGATGCCGGACTGCAGATTGATGGCGAACTTCGAGTCGGCTGCCTGCGTGTTGAACGCGTAGTACGCGTCTCCGTCGTCGACGTCGAACACATCCCACGCACCGATCACCACGAGAGCGACCTCAGCTCCGGCGGCAGCTGCACTCCACTTGTCCTGCCAGCCAGCACAGATAGCAAAGTTGTTGTTGAAGCGACGTTCGCTGACGATCTTGCCCGAGTCCCACACGCTGCAGCCGTCGAGGCCGCCGTTCTCGATAACCGGGAAAACCTGCTCGAAACCACTCGGCAGGTTGTTCGCCAAGGCACGAGCTTGCGAGTCGCCGACGATCGCCAGCTTCCGTTCGACCGGCAGCGTCGCGGTCGCGGTCGTGGTGGCGGTCGCGGTCGCGGTCGCGGGAGGGGGAGTGATCGTCGAGTCCGTGGCCAGCACACCGGCTCCAATCGGATCGGCTGCGCCGTCGACCGTGGTGACGGTCACCGCGCTGCCATCGACTGCAGAGTCGACGACCGCAATGTCGACAACATCGGCTGCGTCGGTGTTGCCATCTGCGGCGCCGATATCGAGCGAGCTGGCGTCGAAGACTGCATCCTCGCCGCCCTCAAACGGATTGAACTGATCGACGTTCACGTAGAAGATCCCGAGCCCGATCACTACCACTGACCCGAGCGCCATCGGCCGCAGGACGAGTTCACGCTGGCTTGCCCAGAGTCGGCCGAGTAAGCCTTCTCGAATGGGCGTTTCAACGAGTTGGTACGACGCCTCGGCGACCAGGATCGAGACCAGCATCGCGCCGACGAACTTGAGCACCGAACCATCGAGCGCGCCGACGATCACGAAAATCGGCCAGCTCCACAGATACAACCCGTAGCTGCGCTTGCCGACTTCGACGAGCGGCTGCCAGGACAATGCCGACCGGTAGCCGATGGCTGCCGGGTGCATGGCAATCATCACCGCAATGACCGACAAGATCGAAGTGAGGGGCAGCACCCATTGGTACACGTAGCCCGCCGTCAGCGTGGCCGCCACGAACGTGCAGCCGAGCGCAGCGACGACTGCGGCGCCCATCGGGTCGAGCAATCGGCCGACGGGTGCGTCTGCTGCGCGAGCCGAACGCCATGGCCGCCAAAAGAATGCGACACCCGCACCGAGTAGCAATCCGCTCGACCGCGTGAAGGTCGACAGATACATGAAGTTGGTGCGGTCGAGCCCCTCGAAGAGCCCGATCGGGCCGGCGAGCAGCGACGGCGAGCCCGACTCCAGCCAGAACGTGAACGCCATCACAAGGAACGCCGCTCCAACGAGGAACAGACCGACCGTCGTGGCACCGCGGCGCAGCTTCATGATCGCGACAAACCCCAGCGGCCAGAGCAGGTACCACTGTTCCTCGACCGCCAAGCTCCACACGTGCTTGAGCAGCGGGTCGCTACCGAAGTACGGAACGCCACCCAGGATCTGGCCCCAGTTGCCGGCGTACAGCACGGCCCACGGCACGTCGCGCCGGAGGTCGGATAGGTCTTGCTCGGACCCGAAGAATGCCGCCCAGATCATGACCGCAACGATCATCGCGAAGAATGCCGGAAGCAGTCGTCGAGCTCGACGGATCCAGAAGTTCTTGAAGTCGATCCGACCAGTCTTCTCCTGCTCGCCGATCAACAGCGAGGTGATGAGGTAACCCGATACCACGAAGAACACCTCGACGCCGAGGAAGCCACCGCGCATCCACGAGAAGCCACCGTGGTAGAGCAACACGCCAATCACCGACAGCGCGCGTAGACCATCGAGCGAGGGTTCGTACCCCATCTTGGCGGACCCCATCTTGCGCAGCGCGCCAGAGTCGCTTGTGGTCCTCCCCGTCATCAACCGGAAAGGTTACGTGACCGAGGCCGAGGCCGCGTCCAGCCCGCACCAACGAACAAACGACCGAGTGATCCGCGCCCAGGTGACCGTCAAGGGTCCGGATGACAGGCCTCACCCGAGGATGTAGTTGCCAGCCTGCAGTTCGATCGGCGGGTCACCCTGGCTCCAGATTCCAACGGGATCGGCACCAGCAGTGAAGGCAGCCAGCTGCTGTTTCCACTGGCGGCGAACCATAGACACACCACGGTCGGTCGACGACAGCTGTTCTTCGGAGTGCATCGTGATCGATCCCTGACTCACCTGCGTCTCGTAGTCCCCGGGGTAGAGCTGATGCTCGGCATCGGTGAGGTCGAACCAGCTCTTGGCATCCGGCCCATACGTACCGAGCCCCTGCGGTGGCGAGCCCTTCGGGATGCGCAAAATGCAGAACACGCGGGTTTGTGTGTCGTCGATTGGTTGCGCCCACGACACATTGTTGGTCTTGCCGAGGTACGCCAGCGTCGGCGTTGCGACGACGCGCACGTTCGGAAAACGCGTCTCGGTCACCCGATGGAGCGTCGTACCGTCGTCGAGCACCCGGTCCTGCGACGACGTCACTCCGCCGTCGTGCAACTGCCAGTCGATATCGGGCCAGAT
>JBLIMF010000234.1:0-4017 GCA_047638615.1 Gammaproteobacteria bacterium | reverse complement strand
CGGAGGTAATGGCTGACGCCCTCGCGAAAGGTTTGCTCGCCGAGGTATTGCTCCAACATGCGGAGCAGTGATCCACCCTTTTGGTAAGTGAGGACGTCGAACATGCCTTCGCAGTCCGCAGGCGAGCGCACCTCGAACTCGACGGAACGTGTGCTGTCGAGTGCGTCGACATCAAACGCAGCACTCCGTTCGAGACCGAAGCTGGTCCAGCGTTCCCAGTCGGGCCGGTAGGCATTGCATGCAGCGATCTCCATGAACGTGGCGAAGGCCTCGTTCAACCAGATGCCGTTCCACCAGCGCATTGTGACGAGGTCACCGAACCACATGTGAGCCAGTTCGTGTGCCACAACATCAACAACGAGCTGCTGCTCGTTCTGTGTCGAGGTCGCCGGGTCGACGAGGAGCAGGTTCTCGCGGAATGTGATGCAGCCGAGGTTTTCCATGGCGCCAGCAGCGAAGTCGGGAAGGCCAGCGAGGTCGACCTTGTCGCTCGGGTACGGGATGCCGTAGTACTCCTCAAACCATTTCAGGCAGAAGACGCCGACGTCCATGCCGAAATCGGTGAGATGGCTCTTGCCCGGAACGTGCACGACGCGCATCGGCGAGCCGTTGACGTCGATTGGCGCTGTCATTTCGAGCTGGCCGACGATGAATGCGACCAGGTACGTCGACATGATCATCGTGTCGGCGAAGCGGATCACGGTCCGCCGACCGTCGTTGCTTTCCTCGCTGGTGACCCGTTCGATCTCGGGGCCGTTGGAGATGGCATCGAGCCCGTCAGCGATGTCGAGCGTGATCCCAAACACGGCCTTAAATTCGGGCTCGTCCCAACACGGGAAAGCGCGCCGGCAGTCGGTCGACTGCATTTGAGTGGTGGCAATGACCTGCTCAACGCCATCGGCGTCGCTGTACGTGCTCCGGTAGAAGCCACGGAGTTTGTCGTTCAGAATGCCCGCAAAGGAGATCGTCATCGTTGCCGGACCCTCGGCGACAGCCGCTGCAGTGCGGACGATCAATCGGTCGGCTTCCTCGAGCAAGTTGGCTGTTGCGGGAACACCATTCACCGAACACGCCTGCACGGTGAGCTCGGCTGCATTCATCACAAATGTGTCGGTGGCAATGGCGACGTCGAGCTGGATCGTGATGCTGCCCGTGAACGTGGCGTCGTCGAGTGCCGGACGCAGCCGGATGTCATACCGGCTTGGGGTAACGCCGGCTGGGAGCCGATATGGATCGAGCGCGTCGAGCCAGGCCGGCCCAGTGGTATTGGACTGTGCATCGGCGCTGAGGCCAGATGGAGTGTGCGAGTCGGCTGCCATGGTCAGGATGATACTGGCGCTAGCGTGGCTGTCCGTGTCTGAAATGACTGCCCAAGGTGCCACTATGCCGGCCAAATTCGCTGTTGTCGGAATTGGAAACGCACTCGTCGACGTGATTGCTCATGCCACCGAAGAATTCCTCACCGAACATGATCTCAACAAGGGTGCAATGACTCTGATCGAGACCGAACGGGCTGTGGAGCTGTACGCAGCGCTCGGCACGGCGGTCGAGATGAGCGGCGGCTCGGCCGCCAACACAATGGTCGGAGTCGCCAGCCTCGGTGGCACCGCCTGCTACATCGGCAAGGTCAACCACGACGACCTTGGCGACGTGTTCGGCCACGACATGCGCGCCGTTGGCGTGCTCTTTAGAGGTGGTGGCATTCATCACGACATGCCGACAGGCCGCTGCATCATTGTGGTCACGCCCGACGCCGAGCGGACGATGAACACCTACCTGGGCGTGTCGAGCTCGCTCTGCATCGACGATCTCGACGAAGACGCTATTGCTAGCGGCCAGATCCTCTATATGGAGGGCTATCTGTTTGACCGAGATGACGCCAAAGCAGCCTTCCGGCACGCAGCCGACGTGGCGCATGCCAATGGTCGTCAGGTGTCGCTCACGCTGAGCGACTCGTTCTGTGTCGACCGCCACCGAGACGACTTCCGTGCCCTCGTCGACGACTGTGTCGACATCCTCTTCGGCAACGATGACGAACTCTTGTCGCTGTACCAGACCGATTCGCTTGACGAGGCAATCGCTGCGGTTCGTCAGCGATGCCACCTGACGGTGATCACCAAGGGTGCTGCAGGCTGCGTCATAGCGACTGCCGACGAACTGATCGAAGTGGCGGCCGTTTCTGTGGAGAGGGTGCTCGATACCACCGGTGCTGGCGACCTGTTTGCTGCCGGCTTCCTGCACGGGCTCACTTCGGGCAAGCCGCTGGTCGAGTGCGGCACGATCGGTGCGATCGCTGCAGCCGAAGTGATCTCGCACGTGGGTCCTCGCCCGCTGGTTGAGTTGCGTACTCTGTTGACCAATGGCTGAGAACGAACTTCTGGCAACTGCTCGGGCCTGGCTCGACGCTGAACCTGACGATGACATTCGCACAGAACTCGAGGAGCTGATCGCTTCGGCCGAGGCGGGCGACAACCTTGAGATCGCCGAGCGATTCGCTGGTCGACTGCAATTTGGAACAGCGGGCCTTCGAGCAGCGGTTGCTGCTGGGCCGATGCGGATGAACCGGCTAGTCGTCCGGCAGGCAGCTGCTGGCCTCGGCCAATGGCTACTCGACTCGGTGCCTGACGCTGCCGACCGCGGCGTCGTGATTGCTCGTGATGCTCGCCGCAAGAGCGATGCCTTCGCAGCCGACACAGCGCGAGTCCTGGCCGCAATGGGTATCAAGGTGATGCTGCATCCCGGTCTGACGCCGACACCGGTGCTCGCCTGGTCGATCACCGGATTGAACGCCGCAGCTGGCGTTGTTGTCACCGCCTCACACAACCCGCCTGCGGATAACGGCTACAAGGTGTTCCTTGACACCGGATCGCAGATCGTTCACCCGATCGACGACGAAATCGCTGAACGCATCAACCGGTTCGATCCGCTCACTGTCGAACTCGCTCCGCTTGACCACCCGCTCATCCGATGGCTCGATACGTCGTGGGACGAGGCTTACCTGGCCGACATCCCAGCGGTGCGTCTTTGCCCTGAGGTTTCTGGTGTGCCGATCGCGTACACGGCGATGCACGGTGTCGGTGGCGAGATGATCGCCGCAGCGTTTGCTGCAGCAGGATTTGACGCGCCAATCGTGGTTGCCGAGCAGCAAGAGCCGGACGGCACGTTTCCGACCGTCTCGTTCCCGAACCCTGAAGAGCCCGGGGCAATGGATCTGTTGCTCGCTGTTGCCGAGTCGAACGGCGTTGCTCTGGCACTTGCGAACGACCCCGACGCTGACCGTCTCGGCGCAGCAATCCCTGACACGCGGGCTGGCTCGTCCGATGGCGAGCACACCTGGCGCAAGCTCAGTGGCGACGAGATCGGCTGGCTGCTTGCCGACCACATCTTGCGCCACACTGAGGGTGATGATCGCCTTGTCGTCACGACGCTGGTGTCATCGTCGCTGTTGGCCCGCATGGCCGAGGTGCACGGTGTGTACAGCGCAGAGACTTTTACCGGGTTCAAATGGATCGGCAAGATCGCTACCGAACGTGCTGCTCTCGGTCAGCGATTGGTCTTTGGCTACGAGCAAGCCCTCGGCTACCTCGTGGCCGGTCGACCGCTTGACAAGGATGGCATCAGTGCCGCAGTTCTGATGGCTGAGATCGCAGCTGTTGCCGCGGCCGATGGCGTCACGATCCAAGACAGACTCGATGCCATCGCAGCGCAGTACGGACGCTACGAGACCGCCGAGTTGTCTGTTCGAATGCCGCCCATCGATGGTGCTGCCTGGGTGCGCCGCATCGAAGCAGACCCACCGACAACCGTGGGCGGAGTCGCCGTCGAATCAGTCTCGTCGTACCCTGAAGCGAACCTCGTGCGCTTCGTGCTCGATGGCAGAACGCGACTCCAGATCCGGCCGAGCGGTACCGAGCCGAAGGTCAAGCTCTACGGCGAAGCCGTCGACCTTGACCCCGCCGAACTCGATCGTCTCCTACGCGCCCTTGCTGAGTAGCTGAGTAGCTGAGTAGCTGAGTA
>JBLIMF010000233.1:0-4043 GCA_047638615.1 Gammaproteobacteria bacterium | reverse complement strand
CCCTGTCGTGGTGTCCACACGATCGGCATGAAGTTTCCGATCGACGTGGCGTTCGTCGATGAGGACGGCGTTGTCGTCAAGACGTTGCAAATGGCCCGCCACCGCATCGGTATACCCGTGTTCTCCGCACGCACCGTGATCGAAGCGAACGCAGGCGCGTTCGCCCGATGGGGAATCCGGGTCGGCGACGTGATCGAAGTGCGCGAAGAATGAACGGCACGCTCTGGCTGGTTGCCACGCCGATCGGCAACCTCGGGGACCTGCAACCTCGGGCCATCGAGATGCTCGCTACTGCCGAACTGGTCTGCTGCGAAGACACGCGACGGACGGGATTACTCCTCCACAACTCTGGCGTCAAAGCCAAGCGGATGGCGGTGTGTAACGAACACACAGAACACGACCTGACCGATCGGGTACTCGGCGTCCTCGGCAGCGGTGGCAATGTGGCTGTGGTCAGTGATGCCGGGACGCCGGGCGTGTCTGACCCTGGCGAACGGCTCGTCAAAGCAGCAATCGAAGCCGGCCACGACGTCAGTTCCGTCCCGGGTCCGAGCGCCGCAGTGATGGCCGTGACGATCAGCGGCCTCGACACATCACGGTTCGTGTTCGAAGGGTTCCTCCCGCGCAAGGGTCGCGAGCGGGCGGCGCGCCTCGCTGAACTCGCTTCTGAACAGCGGACATCGGTCCTTTACGAAGCGCCACATCGAGCACTTCGCACGTTGACCGATCTCGGCGAAGTCTGCGGCCCGGACCGCCACATTGTGGTGGCCCGCGAGCTCACCAAACTGCACGAAACCATTGTCCGCGGCCCCCTTGGCTCAATCGACATCGGCGACCCTCGGGGCGAGTACGTCTTCGTTCTCGCCGGGGTGCCAGTCGACGACACACCGACAACTGACGAGGACGTGCAGCGTCTTCTTGACGAGGCAATCGCCACCGGCATGACAAAACGCGACGCCGCCGCTGCAGTGGCCAAGCAAACCGGCCGGTCACGCCGCGACGTCTACCAACTCACGATCTGAACGGGTGCGGTCGCCCGCACCCGTTCAGCTGCGCCCGTCTGCGCCGCGAGGGGTGAGCGAGAGCTGCCGGGACTGCGCAACCAGGTTGCCGGTACTGTCCCACATTTCGCCTTCCTCATCGACCAGCCCGTCGTGGATGAAGCGACTCCGAAACGCACACCGAATCGGGCCGGGTGCCGGCGTCCCACGAATATGGACGGTCAACTCGACGGTCGGCACCCAGGCAACGGGCATGCCCGAATTGAAGATCGGAGGTGGAAACGCGTCCGCTGCTAACAGCAGCGCAATCGCATCGATCGGTTCGTCGCCAGCCAACGCGAACCAGCCGCGGACCGTGGGGTCGCCGGTGACCTTGCCGCTCCGAAAGCCAGCGTCGACCGGGTCGATCCTCGACGCGAGCCGATCCATCAATGCCGGGCCGGCTGCCTCCGCGGCTCTTGGCATGATCGGGCACTCGTCGTACGACGTCACGTGGACCGGCGCTTCGCGCTCGTAGGTTGGGCCATCATTCGGCTGTTGATCACCGAACGTGCCGAGCAACTCGAGTGACGGCTTGCCGCCAATGCAAAGTGATGCGCGGGCGGTCGCGAGCCGACGGCCGGAGCGCACCGTGTCGACGTCGATCGTGCACGGCCCAGCGGGTGCCGGACGGAGGTAGTGCGCGGTGAGCGTCAGTGGCGGCCGGCCGACAGCTTCGGCCATCGCACGGCCGGCAATCGCCATCAGATAACCGCCGTTGGCGTTGCCGCCGATGTCCCACCCGTCGTTGATCGAGGCGCTGAACGCGGTGTGCGTCCCCGCGCCATTCGCCACCGACACCTCCTCGACGCTCGTCGCTGCTGCAAACACACCCGTACCGCTCATCGGCCCGACGGTATCGTGCAGGCGTGACTCGGTTCTATGTGACGACCCCCATCTATTACGTCAACGCCGAGCCGCACCTCGGCCACGCGTATACAACCATCATCGGCGATGCCCTGACGCGCTGGCATCGGCTGCTCGGCGACGACGTCAAGTTCCTCACCGGCACCGACGAACACGGTTTGAAAGTCCAGCAGGCCGCCGAGGCTGCCAACGTCGCTCCGCAGGAGTTCACCGACTCAATCGCGCCGAAGTTTGCTGCTGCCTGGGAGAAGTTGAATATTGCGAACGACGACTTCATCCGCACGACCGAGCCGCGGCACAAGGCCGCCGTCGCTGAGCTGTTACAACGCTGCTACGACGCCGGTGATATCGAACTCGACACATTTGCGGGCAAGTACTGCGTCCCATGTGAGGAGTACTACCAAGACGACGAGCTCGACAAAGACGACGAGGGCGAAGCCAACCAATGCCCGATCCACCACCGCGCAGTCGAGTTCTTCGAAGAAGAAAACTACTTCTTCCGGTTGTCGCGTTTCGAAGATCGCCTTCTCGATTGGTACGCCGCACATCCAACGGCGATGACACCTGAGCAGCGCGGCAACGAAGCAATCGGCCTCATCAAGTCGGGCCTCCGTGACTTCTCGATCAGCCGCACCTCGCTCGAGTGGGGCATCCCTCTGCCGTGGGACGACAAGCACGTCACCTACGTGTGGTTCGACGCACTCACCAACTACTTGGCTGCCGCTGGATTCGGTGATGGCACCGACGCTTACAAAAACAACTGGCCGGCAGACTTCCACCTGATCGGCAAAGACATCATCCGCCAGCACTGCGTGTACTGGCCTGCGATGCTGATGTCGGCGGGCGTCGAGCTCCCCAAGGGTTGGGCTATCGGCGGCTGGCTACTCAGCGGCGGCGAGAAGATGAGCAAGACTGCCGGAAACGTCGTCAACCCGCTCGAACTCATCGATGAAATCGGCCTCGACGGGTTCCGCTACTACGTGCTCGCCGACACCGCCTACGGCAACGACGGCGACTTCACTTGGGAAGGTCTTGTCGGTCGATACAACTCCGATCTCGCCAACAACCTCGGCAACCTCGCAGCGCGCGTCGCCACCGTCGTGGCCAAGAAGTGCAACGGCCTCGGTACTGCTCCTGATCCCGACAGCCCGCTCGCCGCTGTTGCCACACAGGCATACGACGACACAGCAGCAAGCTGGGCATCAGTCCAACCAAGCCGGGCGCTCGACGCCACGTGGTCACTGATCCGTGCGACCAACGGCCACCTCGAAACAAACGAGCCATGGAAGTCCGAGCCGGGAGCCGACGTCGACCGAGTGATGGGCGACGCTCTTGAAGCGCTTCGCATTGTCGCCGTGCTCGTCCACCCAGCCATGCCCGACACCGCCCAGGCCCTCTGGGAACGCATCGGCATGACCGGCAACGTCGTCGACCAGCGCCTGCCCGACGCCGCAGCCTGGGGCCATTACACAGCGGGCTCCGTCGTCACCAAGGGCGACGCCCTCTTCCCCCGCATCAAGCTCTGAGTCATGAACCCGACCGAACCAGGTCTCCTTCCCAAAGACCACGCGCCGCAGGGCAGGAACAGCCCGTCACACACGGGCAGCGCCAACCCCGTGCCGCCGAGCGGCCAAAATCGCGGTCGGGAGGCGATGTGACGAGCCCGAACCGACACGAAATGGACGTTGTGAAGAGCCCGAACCAACGTGAATGGATCGACAGCCACTGCCACATTCATGACGAGCGGATTCCGGACGGGCCTGACGGAGCGGTTGCTGCAGCCATGGAAATGGGTGTCCACACGCTGGTCACGGTCGGCTGCGATCGGGCGACCTCCGAGGCAGCGATTGACGTGGCGAGTCGCCACAACAACGTATTCGCCACGGTCGGTTTGCACCCGCACGACGCAGTGCAGGGCGTCGACACGATCGTTGATCTGCTCGGCACGCCCGGCATCGTCGCCATCGGCGAAGCCGGGCTCGACTACTACTACGAACATTCCGAACGCGACATTCAGAAGGCGGCATTCGCGGCACAGGTCCAGCTGGCGCACGAGCACAAACTGCCGCTCATCATCCACTCCCGAGATGCCTGGGACGACACCTTCGACATTCTGGACGTCGAGGGCGTACCGGA
>JBLIMF010000232.1:0-4050 GCA_047638615.1 Gammaproteobacteria bacterium | reverse complement strand
GTGATCGTCTGGAAGGGGAAGACATCGTCGGCAAGGAAGTTCCGGCGACGGATCTCAATCGGATCGATGCCGAGTTCGATAGCCGCTTGATCGACCAATCGTTCGAGGAGCGCAGTGGCTTCCGGCCGGCCAGCGCCGCGGTACGCGCCCATCGGGGTGGTGTTCGTGATGGCGACTGCGATGTCGAACTCCAACTCGGGGATTGCGTAGGTGCCCTGCGCCATGTTGCGGGTGAGGCCGGGCAGCATCGCGCCAATGTTCGGGTAGGCGCCGCAGTCGTTGACCAGGCGAACGCGCAAGCTGGTGAAGCGGCCGTCTTCGGTGCAACCCAGCTCGGCGTACTGCACCTGCCCGCGGCTGTGGAGGAGCGATTTCATGTCGTCGCTGCGCGGCGGTACCCAGGTGATCGGTCGTTGGAACTGGCGTGCCAGCGCACAGATGGCGACGTGCTCAGACATCAGCCCGGCCTTGCCGCCGAAGCCGCCGCCGACCTGCGGCGTGATCACATGCACGTCGGATTCTTCGAGGCCGAGTGCCCCGGCTAACTGCCGGTGCAGGACGTGTGGCATCTGCGTTGATGCCCACAGCTTCACGCGGCCCTGCTCGTCGATTTCGGCAGCGGCACGATCGGGTTCGATCGGGACGACAGCGAGCCGTTGATTGATGTAGCGCCCGCGGATGAGTCGTTCTGCGGTGGTCGGATCGGACCGTTCCTTGCCGACGGTCCGCACGGCTTGGTTGTCGCCGTGGGCGGGGAAGATCGGGAGGGCGCCAGCCTCGAGTGACGCTTCCATATCGATGATTGGGGTGAGCGGCTCGATATCGGTCCAGACCATTTGTGCGGCGTCGGCTCCTGCTTCCGCGGTTTCGGCGAGCACGATGGCGATCGGTTCGCCGACAAACCGGACGACGCCATCGGCGAGCGGTGGCCGCTTGAAGTCGTCGTGGACGGGCGCGAAACCGTGGTGCGCGGGAACGCCGAGGTCGGCAAACGTCAGTACCGCGACAACGCCGGGCATCGATGCTGCTTCGTCGGTCTCGATCGAGTTGATCGTGCCGTGAGCGACATCCGATCTGACGAATACTGCGTGCAGCGAGCCTTCGATATGGATGTCGTCCAGGTAGATCGCGGCACCGGTCAACAGCCCCGGATCTTCGGTACGCATGACGCGGGTACCGAGAATCGAGCCCGGTGTGCCGGTGGGAGACATGGCGGTGTGCTCAGCAGTCATCGCTGCCGAGAGTACCGGTGGGCACGGCTGTGCGCTTTGCCCGAGCTACCGAAGTCAGTGATCGATGTGTTCGTCGGCAATCCAACCGGTGACGCTGAACGACGTTGGCGCATCGGTACCCAACGTGGCAGAGCGTCGGGCGTCGAGCGCGCCGGCTGTGGGGCACTGCGGCTGGCCGATGCTGTAGAGGCCGTTCTTGTCACCGTTGCCGTAGGTGCTCTGGTTCGTAAGGACCGGCCGCATCAGCTCGCCAGCGGCCGATGCTCCCGTGACATGGTCGAGCCCGACCATGTGCCCGAGCTCATGTGCAAACGTTGCTGTGATGACGCGTGGAGTGGTGACATCGTCGATGTCGGTGAGCGCGAACCCGCCGCGCACGATCCATGCCAGCGCTCCGTCCCGCACGACGGCGTCGCCGCTGCCGCTACCAATGCCCCCGACGCCGATCGTGTTCCCGCTGAGAATCGGTGTTGCCGAAGCGTCAGAGAAGGCAATGACCGCCATTGCCTGGCCGACTCCAGGGACGTTGGCATCGATGCTTGACCCGTTTTCGTCGACGAAAAGGCTTCCGTTTACATTGCCGAGAAACACAAAGTCGAAGCCAGAAGCATTCTCGACCTGGCGGATCGCCGTGTTCATTGCATCGATCTGGATCTGAGTAGCGCGCTCGGTGTTGACGGCGTACGTGATCGAGTCGCACGGACGCCAACCGAAGTACCCACGACCACCGCGGAAGTAGGGTGCGAGGTCCTTATTTTGGCCAGCAGGCTGCAGGTATTCGTAGTCCTCGTCGGCGGGCGGCACCGGGACTTTACAGACGACGACGGGTTGCGGTGTCGGCTCGATTGCACTGGTTGGCGGCGTTGCACCTTGATCGAGGAAGTAGCCGGTGATGTCGGCGACGAAATCTGTTCCGTGGCTGGAGAACAGGTCGATACCCCCTGCATTGATCGCCACAACGGCGTGGTTCCCGACGGTCTGGCCCGAGCGCACGGCGTTCACCGACGAGTAGGGGTCTGGCCGCTTCGTTTCCGAGGGGAACGCTTCGAGGAAACCTGCCCGGAGTGTGCCGGTCATCGTCAGATTCATGGTGACCGCGCTGACACCAGTAGATGGCACCTGGAGTTGGCCTGCAACGGCGAGGCTGGCAGTCTTTTCGGCTCCGATGTTCGACGTTCGGCATGGAGCTTCATTGGGTCTGCTGTCCCACAGCCGCTGTGGCAGTAACGGAACGTAGAGGCCCTCCGAGACGTCACCGCCTTCGTCGTTGTCGCCGGTCATGTACCCGACGACATCGACGACGACATCGGCGCTAGCAAGGCTGAAGATCCGAACCTTGCCGGCGTTGACTCCGGTGATCACGCTGTTGGCAACGGTGTAGTTGGCGGCCGGATAATTGAGGTTGGCAGCCGGGTCGGGTCGCGGCACGCCGTTGGCCCAGACGGTCAAGTAGCCCGGGCCAGCGGTCTCAGTGGCAGCAATATTAAGAACTGCAGCCGATGCTGTCACCGGAATCTGACCGGTCAGGTCAACAACGATTGACTTTCCGACTCCGATCGGGGTGCTCTTGCGCGTGTCGATGGCTCGATCTGGAATGATTGGGATGAAGCGGCCGCCGATGCTCGAGTCGGCGCGCTCGAATACGCCTTGGACGTCGATTGAGAGGTCGGTTCCGCTGAGGGAATAGATCGAGATCTGACCGTTTGTTCCGAGTGGCACAATTGCAAGGTTGGGGACGACGGCTCTTGCGGTCTGGTGGTTGAGTGACGATATGTTCGGCTGATCTGATCCGGTTGGCCACGCTGTCAGGAAGCCTGGGCCGAACGTGTCGATCGCCGTCAGGTTGATTGCGACAGCCTCAACCTTGGCTGGATCGACGCCCTTGGCAGAGATCGCAGCCGACACGGCCGCGTCGATCGGTGTCAGCGTGAGTGAACTTTTGGGCTGCAACGCGCTGGATCCTCGGGTGTCCAGAATGCGGATTGGAGCGATTGGCACGTAGCTGGTGGCGAGTCCACCAGCTGCTGCCTCGACACGCGTGCTGCTGACCGACGAGACGCCGACGACCAACGTGGAAGTGAGCAGAGCCAGAGCGAGTGCCAGCCGCAGCGGACCAGGCACAGAGTGAGTGATCCTCAAATACACCAGACAAATGCTAGGCGACTTCGAGGCCTTGCGCTGGGCACGAGCGGTGGGAAAAGCACGAGTGGATGCCGCTGAGATGCCGCTGAGATGCCGCTGAGATGGCACCAGGACGCTACGGAGACGACGTGTTCTGGTCACTGTGTGTGGTTAAATCAGCGGCGTATCAGTCGTAATAATATGTGATGAACAGAGGCATAAGCGCGAGACGCTGAAGACGAAATGTTCCCCCGATGCTGCAGCAGAGGCGGCGCGCACAGTTGAGCCCAGCCGGAAATCGGCTCTTGACGAGCGGACGAGCGAACAGGCCAACAACGCCCTCCAGCGTCATTGCCTCAGCCGAGGCCAGCTCGGTGCCACTCGTGCAGACGAAACGTGCAGTTGGGGCCCCAGGGGGACCAGTACGAAGAACGAGAAGAAGCTGATCGCGTAGCATTCGACGTGGTGCTAAAGCTGCGGAGTCAGTCGAGCGAGTCAGATGGCCCTGGCCCGATCGCTCCTCATAGCGGGGTGCGCCGCTCCACGTTGGCTGGCCCGCGTCCCATCGTGAGCAAGCGGCTTCAGGCCAAAGCCCTCACCACCTGGACATCGACGACGTCTTCTTCCGGAACGGCGAATACCACCCGTCTGGGTCCTCTGCTCAAGAGCTCCTCGCACACGAGCTGACCCATGTGGT
>JBLIMF010000231.1:0-4055 GCA_047638615.1 Gammaproteobacteria bacterium | reverse complement strand
TCGGGCCAGATGTCGGTATCGAGGCGAGCTATTTCGTCTTCCAGTCGGGCCGCGGTGTCCAGACCTGGCCGGTGGGGTCGGTGCGTAGCTCGACGACGCGCAGATCGCCGGTGAACTCGTACGTACCTTGGTAGTGCTCGTAGGCAACGGGTGTGCCCCAACTCTTTCCGATCGCGAAGCCTTCTTGCACCATCGAGTAACCCATCGGCGTGATCCGCATGCGTTCGTTCGTGGCAACGACGGCGCCGTCGACTGACATCACTGCCCGACCCCACCCCTGCTCGATCGGTTGGTAGTCGACACGAACCTCGATCGGCTGCCCGGTCGGGAGCCGCTCGGCGCTGACGAGTTCAGACATCTCGATCTTCAAGACGTTGTGGACGTAGTGCGCCCGACCGTTCTGGACGAAGAGCGACCAGCCGGCCAATTCACCGCCCTGGCAGACCAGCACACCTTCATCGCCATCAAACAGCGTGAGGTTGGCCGTGACCGAGTGCGGGCAGTTGAGGATGAGGGGGAGTGACGGGTTCGGGATTGGCGTGCTGCCCGGGAAGTAGCGATACACGTCTCGGTCCTCCGACGCGGTTGGTCGCAGCGGGTCGATGAATCGCTCACGGCCTCGGTCGTCAAGTGGCAGGACGTTGTGCGCATGCGCCTCTTCCCACCAAAGTGCGACCAGCTCGGCAAGCTTCTCCGGGTGCTCGCCAGCAAGGTCGTGGGCCTGGCTGTAATCGACGTCCTGGTGATAGAGCTCCCACTCGTCATCGGCCCAGTCGGTCCCCGGCCGGTGCCAGGTGACCGCAGTCCAGCCCTCGTGCCAGATGGCGCGGCTGCCCAACATCTCGTAGTACTGCGTCGTCTTGACATTCGGTGCGTCGCCGTTGCTGATCGTGGGGGCGAAGCTATGCCCTTCGAGCGGTTGTTGATCGACGCCGTTGACGCGCGTCGGGACCGGCAGCCCGGCCATGTCGAGCAACGTCGGGTAGAGGTCGGTGATGTGGTGGTACTGGGTACGAATCGCGCCCCGGTCGGCGTCGGGGATCTGTGCCGGCCAGTGCACGATCATCGGGTCGGTGTTGCCGCCGCGGTGCGTGTCGCGCTTCCACCTTTGGAACGGCGCATTGCCCGCCTGGCTCCAACCAATTGGGTAGTGCGGGTCGGTGTGGCGGCTGCCCATATGCGGAATGTCGTCGAGCATCTCGTCGACCTCCATAAACATCATGTTGCGGAACCGCTCGGTGTTGGTGGTGCCGTGTTTGCCGCCCTCTGCGGAGGCTCCGTTGTCTGACAGGAAGATCACAGCGGTGTCGTCAGTGATCCCCATTTCGTGCAGCGCGTCCATCAACCGACCGATCTGCGCATCGGTGTGATCAACGAAGCCGCAGAACGTCTCTTGTAAGCGGGCGTAGAGGCGCTGCGCGTCGGCGTCGAGCGAGTCCCATGCCGGTACTGCGTTGCTGCGTGGTGGAAGGTCGGTCCCCTTGGGGATAATGCCCATCTCCAGCTGGCGCTCGTAGGTGGCCTGTCGATGGAGGTCCCACCCATCGTCGAAGCGGCCGGCGTAGCGGTCGATGAATTCGGGCGGGGCGTGGAAGGGGCAGTGCGGTGCGCCGAAAGGGAGATACAGGAAGAACGGACGGCCGGACGACACCTGCTGCTGGTCGCGCAACATGCGGATTGACGCGTCGACGATGTCTTCGCTGACGTGGTAATCGTTCGTCGATCCGTCGGGGTTCTTCCTGCCGGCCGTGGGCGTCTCGACGCGATGGTTGTCGACGGTCAGCATCGGATGCCACTGGTCGACCTCGCCGGGCAGGAACCCGTGGAAGCGTTCAAAACCGAGCCCGATTGGCCAACGGTCGAAGGGGCCAGCAGCGGTCTGCTCTGAGGTCGGCGTCAGGTGCCACTTGCCGGCGCAGTAGGTGGAGTAGCCGGTTTGTTTGAGCACTTCGGCGATCGACGCAGCGCTCTTCGGCAGGAACGCGTTGGCGCCGGGGAAGCCGCTTGCCATTTCGGCAATGGTGGCGAAGCCGACCGAGTGATGGTTGCGGCCCGTGAGCAGCGCAGCGCGGCTCGGCGAGCACAACGCAGTCGTGTGGAAGTTCGTGTACCGCAACCCCTTGTCAGCAAGTGCCGAGAGGTGTGGCGCCTCGATCGGGCCGCCGAAGCACGACAGCTGTCCGAAGCCGAGGTCGTCCACCATGATGACGATGATGTTCGGAGCGCCAGCAGGGGGCCGGAGCGGCGGAGGCCAGTCTGGAGTCGACTCGGCATACGTGTCGTTGACGACGCCGAGGAACGGAGTCGGCTCAGGAGGGAGCTGGTCCATTGGCGGATTCGAAATGTCGTCCATTCACCCAGCGTGCCAGACCTGGGTCCCTTCACTGAACGTGTACTACGTTAGTTTCACCGCCACATCGCGGCGGGACGACTGGGGAGTCGATGGCAACGAAAACAAACATCAGTGCACCGCCGGCATGGATGGTGGCACTCGAGTACCGGGCGTTCAGCGAGCGTGTCGCGATGAGCGCTGCGCTCCCGCTGCTGCGGCGGATGCCGAAGGGCGACGGCCACCACGTGATCGTGCTTCCCGGGTTTACTGCTGGCGACGGATCCACCAGGCCGCTCCGCCATTTGCTCCGCGACCTCGGCTACCACTCCCATGGCTGGCGCCTCGGCACCAATCTTGGGCCGACGCCCGAGATTCTTGGAGGTCTCGGTGCGCTGCTCGAACGCGTGTCTGCGCAGGCGCAAGCGCCGGTGTCGATCGTTGGTTGGAGCCTCGGCGGCATCTTTGCTCGCGAGCTGGCGCGTGCCGCCCCCGACAAGGTTCGTCAAGTAGTCACGCTCGGCAGCCCGATCCAGATGGTTGCTGAAGACGGCTCGTCGGCGCAGATGATCTGGAAGCGTCTCCAGCGACTGCATTCGCCGGACTTCGCCACGTCACGCAATGTGCGCGCTGGCTACCTCCCGCATCTCGAGGTGCCGTCGACCTCGATCTACTCGAAGACCGATGGCGTGGTCAACTGGCAAACGGCGCTCACGCGTCGCACCGAACGCGCCGAGAACATCCGTGTCTACGGAAGCCACTGCGGCCTCGGATTTAACAATGCCGCGCTGTTCGCCGTTGCCGATCGGCTTGCTCAGCCCGAGGGCGAGTGGAGTCATTTCCGGGCGCCGCTCTGGCTGCGCGGCGCCTACCCGTGCTCCGACGACCTCGACGTCGATCGTCTCCCCGGTGAACGACTCCCCGGCGACGGTCTCTCGGTCGCGTAATCGCAAGCGCCCAGCAAGCCGCGGTCGGAAGGTCGGGAGGCGCGGGAGGGGCGGAGCGCCGAACAACTCCGTTCGCCGACGGCCCGTTGCGGCGGCGCCGGAAAATCACCGGATTCGCGAACCTTTGTGCATTCCTTATCCGGCCCTCGGGCGAGAGCGCCCATATGTGCTTCGTTTCGTGCAACTCGCTGCAAGGCGTGTACTGGTCCGCCGTCTGACGATAGGCCAGTCAGGCGGATGTCACCAGATGATGCCGTTGGCCCCGAGATGTTCGAGAACGACCAGGGCCACTCAGACGACTTGATAGAACCGATGGACCCGGTCGCCCACCGGTTGAGCGCGGTCGGTGATCGCGTTATGAGTGAGGTGTCAGTCCTGCCTGACGGCACTACTTCGCCGGGAGTCGAGTACACGTCGGGTTGTTTGTGGCCGGATCTCGCACATGGCGTTTGTGCGGCGGTCGGGTCAAGGTCTGCTCTCTTACTACTGACGTAGAAGATGACAGCGACTTGATATTTTGTGGTTGATGGTTTAATTTGCGGGCTTGCAACTAGGTGCTCCTTGGCATTAGTGCGTTTTTCTCTCGAAAGCGACCACCCCTGTCATGCTGAAGCTTCTTTCTCGTTCTCGCCGTCTGTTTCGGGGTTTAACTGTCGCTGGGATGGTGATCGCAGCGGTGATCGTTGTTGCGGTCGCGGATCCGAGTGCAAGTCCGGTCCAGGCTGCGCCAGCTGTTGACGAGTTGTTTCTGTCGCAGCTCGGTGCAGATATTGATGGTG
>JBLIMF010000230.1:0-4060 GCA_047638615.1 Gammaproteobacteria bacterium | reverse complement strand
TCTTGGCGACCATCGCATTGACCGCGCTCGACCCGCCGACACCGCGACCGCGCTGGTACGGCAATGCCACTCCCCCGCTGGTCCGCGTCGCCAGCATGCCGTCGTGCGTTCGGCCCGGCTCGTCGAGCGCAGCCAGGAAGTTCAGGCCATCGATCGCTGGCGGTACCTCGCCGGGCACCAACGACGGGCCGTCGTCGAGCACAGTGATGTGGCTGGCCGGATCTTCCGACAGGCGGGCACCGAGCACACAGCCGGCTGAGCCAGCACCGATCACCACCCACCGCTTCATGTCAGTCAGGCCTGGTCATCTGCATCAGTGTCGGACGCCTTCGCCTCGTTCGTTGCCCGAGGAAGCCCAGCAAGGTGAGCTGCGTCGTTGTATCGAACGAGCCGCCAGCGCTGATCACGAGCGGCGGAATCCGACGAGAGCACAAATTCGGTGATCGATGTGTTCGTGGTCCAGAGGTCAAAGATGCCGGTCGGTGCCGTGCGGAGGAGTTGTCGGAAAATAGCATCGACGACTCCACCGTGGCACGACACCACGATCAGTTTTCCGGCCTGCTCGTCGAGCACTTGGGACATGGCCGAGCCAACGCGGAGGTGGAACGCTGCAACGGTTTCGCCACCCGGGAAGACGTCGAAGTGCGGATCACCGCCGAAATTTGGTGAACCGAACTGCTCGACATACGCCGCGAAGGTCGCACCGTCGAGGTCGGGGCCTGGGTCGTGCTCGCCGAAACCAGCAATCTCGATTGGTTCGGCGCTTCCCATCGCCGGCCCGAAGATCTTCGCTGTTTCCAAGGCCCGAGCGAAATTACTGGCAATCAGAACCCCGCCTTCGAGTTCCCCGGTGCTCTGAAGACGGTCTCGTAAACGGCCTGACTGCTCACGGCCAAGCTCAGACAAGCCACTACAGGTTCGATAGCCCCCGATGACACGGTCGACCGTCACTTGGGACTCGCCGTGTCGGACCAAGACGAGCCTGGTTGGTGGTGTGGTGCTCTGATCCGCCATAGGCCCATCATCGCAGCAGCTGAGAGAACTCTACGTGAACGAGAAAAAGAGATGGAAGAGAGATGGCCCCTGCGCAGACCCCGGATCACTGCAGCGAACTAAAAGTACAATTTTCCCGGCAGCCGATTGGCGTTCCCTACAGTCGCCGACGTGGTCCCCCGGCATCGTTTGACCCTCCGTCCCATTGAGGCCGATCCACGCGCGGCAGCCATTGAGCGCGGTGCTGCCGATCTCGGCCTCGGCGACCTCGATGAGGTATTCATCGCCGACATCGTGTTCATCGACGGCGACCTCGAATCCGCTGACCGGGATCGCCTTCACGGCGTCCTCGTCGACCCACTGCTCCAGTTTGGCAATTGGGATCTTCCAACGAGCCATGGCGTGGAGATCACGCTCCAACCCGGTGTCACCGACAGCAGCGCTGATGCGGTCCGCCACGCTTGTGAGCAACTTGGCATCAACATCGAGGCCGCAGCGACCGGCCGTCGGATTCGCTTCGGCAGCCACGTGCCAGACGAACTGGCTAACGAGGTAATCGCCCGGCTCGTGGCCAATCCGATTGTCGAACGATGGACATGGGGCGCGATCGAGCCGCTTCACCCGGGAGATGGCGAGAGCGTCGCTGCGACGATCATTCCGATTCGCGGTGCCGACACAGGGCGGCTCGCTGCAATCAACGTTAGCCGAGCGCTCTCTCTCGACCCTGAAGAGATGGTGGCGATCCGCGACCATTTCGAAACGCTCGACCGTGATCCCACCGACCTTGAGTTGGAGACGCTTGGCCAGACATGGAGTGAACACTGCGCCCACAAAACGTTCCGAGCTGTCATCGACGCAACAGGCGGCCCCGACGGTGTCGAGCAAGAACTCGTGCCACTGATGACGCAGCTGCGGACCTGTACTGAAACGATTGACGCAGCATTCGTGAAATCGGCCTTCGTTGGCAACGCCGGCATCGTCGAGTTCGCGAAGGGCACGACGATTGCGCTCAAGGCCGAGACGCACAACCACCCTTCAGCAGTCGAACCGTTCGGCGGTGCAAACACCGGTGTCGGCGGCGTGATCCGCGACGTGCTCGGCATTGCTCACAAGCCAATCGCCATCACCGACATCCTGTGCTTCGGGCCAGCGAACCTGCCCCTCGCCGACCTCCCTGAAGGGTCCCTGCACCCCCGGCGAGTTCGTGAAGGCGTCATCGACGGCGTTGCTGATTACGGCAACAAAATCGGCCTCCCGACCGTTGCCGGCGCAATTCTCTACGACCCCGCCTACACCACCAACCCGCTGGTGTTCGCCGGGTGCATCGGCACCTCGCCGTCACGCCCGCTCCACGAAGGCCCAACCCCGGGCGACCGCGTTCTGGTGCTGGGTGGGGCAACCGGCCGTGACGGCATCCGAGGCGCGACTTTTTCATCGGCCACGATGGACGCCACCACCGGCGAAGTCTCTGGTGCAAGCGTTCAAATCGGCGATCCGATTGTCGAGAAACTGTTGATCGATGTGCTGATTGGTGCCGAGGATCTCTATTCCTCGATCACTGACTGCGGCGCCGGTGGCCTCTCGTCAGCCGTTGGTGAAATGGCCGAGGGCATCGGGGCCGACGTCGAACTGGATCTCGTGCCTCGCAAGTACCCCGGCCTTGAGCCATGGGAGGTGTGGCTCTCCGAAGCACAGGAACGGATGGTTATTTCCGTTCCGAAGCGCAATGTCAGCGCAATCGTCAACCGCTGCAAGCGCGTCGGCGTCGGCGTTGCCGACATCGGCGAGTTCACCGGTGACAACGTGCTCACGGTGCGCTCTGCCGGAACGCCGGTGTGCCAACTCGACACGACGTTCTTGCACGACGGCCGCCCACAACGCCGGATGAATGCCGTGCTCCCCGATCCGGACCGCTCCGATTTCGCCACGCGCCAGGTCGACGACCCCGCCGCGACGCTGTTGGCGCTGCTGTCGCACCCGAATATTGCGTCAAAGGCCACAACTATCCATCGGTACGACCATGAGATTCTTGGCTCGACCGTGGTTCGCCCACTCATCGGCGCAGCGACCGACGGCCCAGCCGACGGCGTCGTACTCGCCGAACCCCTCGCCAAACACGGCATCGCCATTGGCATCGGCGTCAACCCGTGGTTCGGACAGCACGACCCCGAGGCCATGGCCTATGCCGTCGTCGACGAAGCAATCCGCAACGTGGTCGCAGTTGGCGCCGACCCCGACAAGATCGCACTCCTCGACAACTTCTCGTGGGGCGATCCACGCCGCGAGAGCACGCTGGGCGAATTGGCCGCTGCAGTCGAAGGCTGCTGCGCCGCTGCATACATGTACAACGCCCCGTTCGTGTCGGGCAAAGACTCGTTGAACAACGAGTACATCGGCACCGATGGCGAGCGTCACGCAGTACCGCCCACATTGGTGATCACCGCTGTTGCCCACGTCCCAGACGCCGATCGCTGCATCACCCCCGATCTCGTCGAGCCTGGCAACGTGCTCATGTTGATCGGCAACACGAGTTCCGAATTCGCTGGTTCGCACCTCGACAAAGTGCTCGGTGAACCACCAAACATCGGAGTTGCGCCAGCACCCGATCCTGATGCGCCAACGCACTATCGCCACCTCCATGCCGCCATGCAGGCCGGCCTCGTGGTGTCATGCCATGACCTCAGCGAGGGCGGGCTTGCCGTGGCACTCGCCGAAATGTGCCTCGCCGGCCGACTCGGTGCGAGCATCGACACACTGCCCCACGACGACCACGCGACATCGCTATTCAGTGAGTCGATGGGCCGACTGATCGTCGAAATCGAACCACGCAGCGCTGCTGCGTTTATCCGGGTCTTAGACAACCAGTGCCTGCAGATCGGCGAGGTCAGCGAATCAGGCATGTTGTCGTTGCCCGGCGTCGAGCCGATCCTTGTATCTGATCTCGCCGATGCGTTCAATCTCGATGCTTACGCGACCGGAGTTGCGTCATGAGTCAGGTTCCTGCCGTCGTCATCGCCGGGCCCGGTACCAACCGTGACCACGATGTACGCCAAGCCCTCGAAATGGC
>JBLIMF010000229.1:0-4094 GCA_047638615.1 Gammaproteobacteria bacterium | reverse complement strand
TCGCGGCGGGCCAGCCGGGCCCGCAGAGCACCACGTCCAAGCGGTGTCGCTCAGGGAGCTGCGCCCTGCGCTCCTGCGAAAATAGAAACTGCTGCTCCCCCACTCAGCTGACGGCGTCCACGCCCAGCTCGCCGATCGCATTCACCTGTACGCCTACGGGGCAGAAGTGGCACACCTCGTTGTGTTCGAAGGTCCAGAGATCGCAGCACGAATTGATTTCTATTTTGACCCCGAGAGCGGCATTGCCCAACTAGAAAATCTGTTCACCCATCCAGACTTTCGGGGCCGCGGCTACGCGCAATCGCTCATCGCCGGGGGCCTGCGGCAGGCCCAAATGCCGGGTGTCGGCTCGCTTTCCTCGGAGCAGATCTCGACGACTGGCCCCACAAGTGGTGCCTGCGCCTTGGCTTCGTCAAGTCACATCTGGCCGACAACTTCACCAGGTTGTAGCACCTGCTGGCTCGACGACGCGCTCGTCACCAGCCGTCGATGAATCGAACAGCCAATCAAACCTTCGATATGTTCGGGTCGTGAATCCTCACGGTGCCCGCAGCCCGCTGATGACCGTGCGGCCGATGAACCTCGACGACGTTGACCGCAGGATTGCCTACTTCCACGACTCGAGTGACGACTTTCTTCTCCAGCTCGGAGTCGACAGGTTGCTTCTTCCTGAGCGCGAGGATTGGAAAGAGACCTACCGGCTCGACTTCGAACGTCCAGTCGAGGAGCGGCAGGGCTACGGCGTGATGTGGCTCGTTGACAACGAGGTCGTGGGGTGGAGCAACGTCGATCAGATCGACTTCGGCCGCCAAGCCTTCATGCACCTACACATTGCCGATCCCAACGATCGGGCAAGTGGCTTCGGTGCCCACTTTGTGATCTTGGCAGTCAGACACTTCTTTCAGGTACTGGGTCTGGAGCGGCTCTATTGCGAACCGAACGCGTTTAACGTCGCCCCGAACCGGACCTTGCAGCGTGCTGGCTTTCGCTACGAGTTTTCTCACATGGCAACACCGGGCCAGCTGAACTTCGAACAACCCACAACCAGGTGGGTCATCACGGGCCCTCCGCCCTTGCCGACGGGCCGATAACTGGCCGAACCGAGTCGAGGTGGTGGAGTGCCAGACGCAACGAACTCCGCGCCCAGCCCCCGTTGCGGGGACCGAACGCGGAGTTCAGTTCAGTTCAGTTCAGTTCAGTTCAGTTCAGTTCAGTTCAGGTGATCAGTAGATCTCGATGAGACCAGCGGCGCCCTGGCCTCCACCGATGCACATGGTGACGACGCCCCACTTAGCGTTGCGACGCTTGCCTTCCTGCAGGATGTGGCCGGCGCAGCGTGTGCCAGTCATGCCGAAGGGATGGCCAATGGCGATCGAGCCGCCGTTGACGTTGTACTTGGCGGGGTCGATGCCGAGCGTGTCACGGCTGTAGAGGCACTGCGAGGCGAATGCTTCGTTGAGCTCCCAGATGTCGATGTCGTCGACGGTGAGACCGTGACGAGCGAGCAGCTTTGGCACGGCGTAGATCGGGCCGATACCCATCTCGTCAGGCTCGCAGCCGGCGACGGCCCAGCCCTTGAACGCACCGAGTGGCTCGATGTCGCGCTTGCTGGCTTCTTCGTCGCTCATCATCACGACAGCGGCAGCGCCGTCGGACAGTTGGCTGGCGTTGCCGGCGGTGACGTAGTTGCCTTCACCACGGACCGGGCCGAGCTTCTGCAGGCCTTCGAGGGTGGTCTGCGGACGGTTGCACTCGTCGCGATCGACGGTGACGTCGACGATGGTCTCTTCTTTGGTCTCGCGGTCGACGAGCTTCATCTTCGTCTCCATCGGGACGATCTCATCGGCGAACAGGTCGTTTTCCTGAGCGCGGGCCATGCGCATCTGCGACTCGAACGAGTACTCGTCCTGGTAGTCGCGGCTGACGTTGTATCGCTCGGCAACGATGTCAGCGGTTTCGATCATCGCCATGTACACGGCGGGATACATCTCGGCGAGCACGGGGTCCATGTTGACGCTGCCGCCCATACCCGGGTTCGGCATCGAGATCGACTCGACGCCACCGGCGACTGCAATGTCGACGCCGTCGGACTTGATGTGGTTCGCAGCGATGGCGATCGAGTTCAGGCCCGATGAGCAATGACGCTGAATGGTGTTGCCACCGACGTTGACGGGCAATCCAGCGAGCAATCCGGCGAGGCGACCGAGGTTGCCAGCACCGTGAGCGCCGTTGCCGAGAGCGACGTCTTCAACCTGGCCGGGCTCGATGCCGGACTTGTCGACGGCGCTCTTGATGGCGTGCGCTGCCATCGACATTGCGGGGGTCATGTTGAAACCACCGCGGCCGGCCTTTGCCAGACCGGTACGGGCGTATGAAACGAAGACTGCTTCGCGCATGGGAGAACTCCTGGGAATCGAGCCCGACTGGACCAGGTGGGCAGTTCGGGGTGAGGATGCAGATGTGCGTTCGCGAACTTAGTGACACAGCGACCCGAATCTTGTATTCGACTGACTCGTCGTGACCGATGTCCGACAGTGAAACTGCCCGAGTGAGCGCAGCAACGAGACGGGTACAGCGATGAACGCAGTCGACCAGGCGGCACAGATACTGCTCGACGCATTCAACAATCGCCAGCCGATCGAAGGCCTTCCTGACGAGATGAAGCCAAGTAGCATCGATGGCGGCTACGCCATTCAGCAGGCCGGCCACCGGTTGAGCGGAGTGCAGCTCGGTCCGTGGAAGGTGGGTGCCACCAGCGTCGCCGGGCAGCAATTTTTGGGGATCGACGCCCCGTTCGTGGGCAGGCCGCACCTCAACCGTGTGCTCTCCGACGGAACGGAAATTTCGCTCGACGAGTGGTTCGTTGGCCCAACAGCCGTCGAGGTCGAGATCGGACTCGTCCCGCTGACCGACCTGACCGAGATACCGGACGATCCGCTCGACCTTGCCTCGGTCGTCGACGTCGTCGGCTGCTTCGAACTCGTCAACTCGCGTTTCACCGACTTGGTTCGCCCCGGCGCTCCCAGCCTGGTTGCCGACAACGCCGTGTCGTCGGTCATTGTCCAGGGAGACTCGCTTGGTCTCAACGAGCAACAGATCAGAGAACTCGATCAGCTCGTGGTGGCACTCTGCGTCAACGGCAGCGAGCAGGTAGCTGCGACCGGCGCCAGCGCGCTCGGACACCCGCTCAACGTGCTGCAGTTCGTTGCACGCAAGGCAATCGAGTGGAGCACACCGATTGCGGCTGGCGAGCTGGTCATCACCGGAACCTGCACGGGTATGGTGCCGCCGACCGCCGGGATGTCGATCGCTGGACGATTCGGCGATTCGCAGATCGCAGCAACGTTCCGCCCCTGACCGTCGGGGAGGAATTCGCTCGTCGAAAGTCGCAACGCCAGCGCGCATATGCGAAGCATTCAGGTGGCAAGCTTTCAGGGTGAGCGACTTCTTCCCGTACCGGCTCGACAAACGATGGACCCCACTGTTCGCTGCGATGCGCGTCGGCGCCAACGACGGCGTCACGTTGACTCGCGATGCAGACGGCGGCGGCACGTTGCGAGCAACGTTCGGGTTCCTGTCGACGGAGACGCCACTGTCGAACATCGATCACACCGAAATCACGGGGCCACACCGCTGGTACACGGCGGTTGGGGCACGGCAGAGTTTCGCCGACACCGGGCTCACCTTCGGCACGAACCATCACCGAGGGTTGTGCATCGAGTTCGTCGACCGCATTCCGAAGGTCATCGGCTTCCGCCCGCACTCGGCGCTGTGGGTCAGTGTTGCCGACCCGCAAGGGCTCGCCGACGCCCTCGGCTGCTGAACTCTCCACCGCACCGAACACACCGAGAATGATCCGGCAACTGTCACACTGAGGTCTGACCTCGGTGTGACAGTTCGTAACTACAGAGCTGGGTCGACGCCAGTCATCTCGACCGACAGGTCCCACAACCCGGCGGCGAGCACCCCGTCACGGGCCACCGAGGTGGCTTGCGCCGGGCCTGCAGGGCCTGATGTTTCGCCGCGTCGAGTGGGGCCGAGGTAATCGCCGCCTTCGACGTCTGGCCCCGTAGCCGCCATCAGCGCTGGCCACG
>JBLIMF010000228.1:0-4136 GCA_047638615.1 Gammaproteobacteria bacterium | reverse complement strand
GCGGTGGGGTCATCGAGAGCAACACCATCGAGGGCACGATCGACGAAGCTGCCCACTTCCGCGCTGCCTGCATCGATGAACCAAGTAGATGCAGTGAGCGAATCATCCGGCATCACGTCATGGTCTCAGACCAGACGTTGCAGGTCCGAGTCGTAAATCGGCAAACGGTTCGCGTGATCGCGCAAACCCAACAACCACGCAAGCGTCTCAAACAGTCGGGGCTGCTCCGGGCTCCAGCCCGACACTGAGCATCTCAAACGCTGGCACGAAACCGATTCGTCGGTACAACCGGTTCGTCGCGGCATTCGAAGATTGTGTGTTCAGCACGACGTCGTCGACCTTCTGACGTTCCATTTGCTGCGCTGCGACACCGGCTGAGAAGGCTGATGCATGCCCGCGCCCACGCGCATCCTGCGGCGTATACACGAGGCCGATTCGCACCACGCCGAACCGGACTACCGAAATAACGAGCTGGCTCACCACCTCACCCTTGACGCGATATTCAATGAGGCGATTTTCGTTGATCGCACGCTCCATCTGAGCAACCGATTCATCGCGGGTCAGCACAACCCCTGTCTCGTGAGCGAACGCATTGTTCCACTCAACGGCCTGTTCGAGTCGATCTCGCTCGCTGACGAACGCCCGGCCCTTACGCCGCTTCGACGGCTCGTGTAACTCGCCGAGCCGGTACATCCGGAACAACTCCAGCGCTGCCGGGATCCCATTGCAGCGCTCGGCCCATCGGCCAGCGACATTGGCAACTGCACCCGCTGGTCCAATCATCTGGAGTGATCCGTCGACCGGCAACTCGTCGGCCACAGCGACCGCTGCAGCAGTCGACATTTCCGAAAACGTGCACGTCGACCCGGCACGAAAGGCAGCAGCCACCGTTGTGCCAACGTCTGACACGCGCCACAACTCGAAGTCGATCGCAGGCGACAGCGCAGCAGCCACCATGTTGCTGCCGACCGGGTCAGCCCGGAAAAGGTCACCACACTGTTCGAGTGCGGCGTGCGTGTCACAGATCATCTCAATGTCGGCCACGCCCCAGCGTCGCACACCGTCACATGCCTGGTGACATGCGATACTTGCGAGTGCATGGCAACACCCGATGACCACCAATTCGCAGCCAACATCGCCACCCAGGCAGGCGAGCTCCTCCTCGCCGTCAGAGCCGAGTTCGCACCCACCGACCGCGATCCGAGCGAGTTGAAAGACGAAGGGGATCGCCGGAGCCACGTCCTGCTGATGGAGCTATTGGCCGCTGGCCGACCCGACGATGTCGTCCTGTCAGAGGAAGGCGCTGACGACACAGCCCGGCTCACCGCCGAACGCGTCTGGATCATCGACCCCGTCGACGGCACTCGCGAGTTCAGCGAACCGCCCCGCTCTGACTGGGCGGTCCATGTCGCACTCGTCGAGCAGCACACACCGACGGTCGGCGCGGTTGCACTCCCCGGCCTCGCCACCACCTTGCACACCGGCCAGCCCCCGACGCTCCAACCGGCCATCGATGGGCCGCCACGCATCGTCTGCAGCCGGACGCGGCCGGGTGCTGCTGCCGATGTCCTCGTCGAAGCACTCGGTGGCGAGCTGGTGCGGATGGGGTCAGCGGGCGCGAAGTCGATGGCGGTCGTCCGAGGCGAGGCCGACATCTACGCACATACCGGCGGCCAATACGAGTGGGACTCATGCGCCCCCGCAGCCGTTGCCGCTGCCGCTGGCCTGCACACGTCACGACTCGACGGGTCACCGCTTCGCTACAACGCCGCCAACCCGTACCTGCCTGACCTGTTGATCTGCCGACCAGAACTCGCCGAACGAGCCATCGCCGCATTGCGTAACGTCTGAACGTTCAGACCAATCAGCCGACTAGCCGACCAGCCGAGCGAACAGTGCGGTCCGGCAGCGTGACGTCCAAGAGTTCGAAATCGTCACTCCATTGGCTCCATGCCCATTGGGCGCCAGCCGGAAACGTGACGGCGTCACGCGCCCCGAACTGTGCGGTTTGTCCATCGACAGTCAGCGTGGCATTGCCGGAGAGCGCAACGTTCATGGCGAACTCGCCGTCGTGTGTGAGTGCGGCCCCCGTGCGATTCATTGAGTCCGACGCAGTGAGTACACGCGCACCTGCGAGGCCGTTGGTCGCCGCGCCGATGCCGGTGTCGCGTTCGTCGAAGCCTGCGCTCACCGATGGCACGGTCTTTGCGCCAGCGGCTATGTGGCGGACGAACTGTTGCCCACCAAAATCGCGAACACGATCGATCGTCGAGGTCGGCAGGGCAATGGTGTGCTCGGCGACCGTGTCGTGTTCGGCGGGGCAGCCAATCTCGATCACTTCGAGGCCCGGCGAACTCCGCAGCACACGATGGCGAATCTCCGGCGGCTGGAGCACGCAGTCACCCACGTCCATTCGGAACGGTTCGCCCTGGTCTTCGTAGACAACCTCGACCCAGCCAGCGGCGACGAAAATCATCTGGAAACGGATGCGATGAAAGTGGACGTAGTCGGCGACCTCGCCTCCGTCGGCAATCAGGATATGCGATGCAACGAATCGACCACCCCAACGATCGGGCAGCAGGTCGCGGTAGCCCATCCCGGCACGCCCGATGCCGAACTCGTCATCGGAAGTTTCCGGTGCCTTCACGATCGCCAGCGACGGTTTACTATCCGGGACGACAACGTCGAGCGATGCCGAGCCAATCTCGACGATCGTGCCGTTCGGTGCCGTCAACTGCGTCACCGTGCTACCAGCCGGAACGTCGGATCGTCGCACCAGCACGTGACCGGCCACGTCAACGTCGCCACGGCGAAGGCGGACACGGCCGCCATCACCGAAGAGCACGATCTCGCGCGGATCGTCGGCGGGCGAAATTGTTGCGATTCGAAAGCCAACGTCGTCAATGAAGAAGCGAGTCATCGCGTCAAGATCAGTGCATCCCAACACAGCCTCAACCGAAGTGGCGCCAAGGGGCTTCGTCACAGTGCCCGGTCTACCAGCACGGGTCCGGCCCGTCGCAACGAACCGACACTTTCTCCGATCATTCAATGACCCATGTGTTCGTCCACGGCAACCCCGAAGTCGACGCGATCTGGGGGCCGCTCGTCGCAGCCTTGGCTGCCCGAGGGGTGACAGACATTGTGCTGCTCTCCCCACCGGGGTTCGGATCGCCCGCACCAGACCAATGGGACGCCTCGATGGGAGCTACGCCAACTGGCCGATCGCCGAAATGAGACGCTGCATACTGGCGCTGCGCCGAGGCGCCATCCAACCGGCCACGGCCCACCTCGGAGAACGACTTGCTGACATCGACCTTCCCCACGGGCTCGGCATCATCGCAACCGCCGACAGCTATGTCCCAGCGGAGCTCCGCACTGCGGCCACCTCGACATTGAGCGCGGGCGAACTCCGTCTCGAAGCGCTCGGGCACTGGTGGATGGTTGAAGACCCCGATCAGGCTGCGCTCGGCCTGATCGATTTCCAGGGCGAATCAGGCTGACGCGAACTCGCTGTTGCGTACAGCCCTCGACGACGGGTAGATCGACACAGGCCGACGGTCACCCACGACACACGACGACCACCACGACAACGACCACGACGACGCTCCCGCCGACAAGCAGCACGCTGCCGGTAGCGGTATTGCCCGACCCGGCGATGCCACTCACCAACGCAGTCTTAGCTCGCAACAACGCCGCCGCGTCAATGACCGTGAAGCGCGACCGTGCCGTGATCGTTCACCGAGCGTCGGGAAACACGGTCGATAGCAACCCGGCCACGCCGGACTCTCCGATGATCGTGGCGAGCTTAAGTGAGCCTGTCACGGCCTTTGCCATCGCACGCCTCGACCGGCAGGGCCTGCTCGACGTCAACGGCACGAGGCCATGGGAACTGATGGGCTTCGCACCGAACGAACAGTGGAACAACGTCACCATTCGCGAGCTACTCAATCACACCTCGGGTATGCCCGTTGCTCGCCAACCGTGGTTCGACGGCGATGTCGATTGCAGCGGATTTTTTCCGTTGCTGCTCGCTGCGGCGCCAGAAAGCAACCGCAATGTGTGGCGATACTCGAACGGCAACTACTGCGCACTCGGCGTGCTGGTTGAGTTCGTCACCCCGTAACCCCGTAACCCCG
>JBLIMF010000227.1:0-4178 GCA_047638615.1 Gammaproteobacteria bacterium | reverse complement strand
TCGCGGCGAGTTCACCGGAGTCGGTCAGCGCTTGCAGCGCAGCGTCGACACACGGGGTCAGGGGGCTGTCCTTTTCGAGGAGCAGACCGAATTCGTCGGTTGTTCCGCCGGCTGCGGCTGGGAACTGACCCACCACTGAGCTGCCGTCGATTTCGACGCCCGACACGTACAGCGCGGTCGGAAGGTCGAACACCGCAGCGTCGATCTGATTGGCCTCGAGCGCAGCCTTTGCGCCGACGTTGTCGTCGTATGCGAAGACGTCTTGTGTCGGCTGGATCACGTCAGTGATGAACACGAAGCTGGTCGTGCCGGCTTGGGCGCCGAACTTGACGTCCTTGAGGTCAGCGATCGAGGTGGCGCCTTCTGCAGATGATCCGTTCAGTGCAACGATGGCTTGGTTGGCGGTGTAGTACGGGGCGGAGAAGTCGACCGTCTCTTTGCGCTCGTCAGTGATCGAGAACTGTTGGAGATTGAAGTCGAAGTCTTTCGCGCCGGGCTGGATGGCGGCATCAAAATCGGTCCGGACCCAGGTGACGGCGTCGCCGGAGTAGCCCATCTGTTCGCCGACGGCGAGTGCGACGGCTGCTTCGAAGCCTTCGCCCGACTCGGGAGCGTCGTCGATCACCCACGGGAAGAATGCCGGGTTGCCCGTTGCAATCGTGAGTACGCCATCTTCAATCGTGTTCGAACATGCATCGCCAGCGGCCTCGGGGGCCTCGGTGGTTGGTGCGTCGGTGGTTGGTGCGTCGCTGGTGGCGGCGTCGTCGCTGCCGCAAGCGGCGAGGACGAGGGTGGCTGCCGCAGCGACGGCGATGAGTTTGGTTGAGCGCATAGAGGATCTCCTTGAGAGGTTGTTCACGCGGTCGTCGAATCTACAGGCCACGCCGGTCGGGGGGTCGCGGCGATAGTTTTCTCGTCTTATGTCGAAGCCTCCCGCCACGCAGTACTCGATCTCGCTCGATGTCACGTTGGATAACGTGCCGGGGGTACTCGGTCGTCTCTGCACGGCCATTGGTGAGGCGGGCGGCAATATCTACGCGATCGAAGGCTTCGTTGCCAAGGGCAAGGAACTTGAGCGCGACATTGTCGTCAACTGCTCCAGCGTTGACCACCAAGCCGAGATCGTGTCGGCGGTCCAGGCAACCGAGGGTGTCACTCTCGAGGAGTGGCACGACCGCACCTTCCGGATGCACGAAGGCGGCAAGATCGAAGTGCTGTCACTCTGTCCTGTCGGCGACATGGACGACTTGTCAATGGCATACACGCCCGGCGTCGCTCGCGTGTGCAAGGCCATTGCAGCCGACGAGCGTCTGGCTGACGTGTACACGATCCGTAAGAACACCGTGGCAATCGTCTCCGACGGCACCGCAGTGCTTGGCCTCGGCAATATCGGCCCGAAGGGTGCCATGCCCGTGATGGAGGGCAAGGCGTTGCTGTTCAAAGAGTTCGGTGGCGTCGATGCCTTCCCGATCTGCCTCGATGTGTCGAGCCCCGAAGAGATCATCGAGACCGTCATTCGGCTGGCACCGACCTTCGGTGGGATTAACCTCGAAGACATCGCAGCACCCGGGGCGTTCCAAGTCGAAGAGGCACTCAAAGCAGCGCTCGACATCCCGGTGTTTCACGACGACCAGCACGGCACGGCTGTGGTCACACTCGCTGCGCTCGAAAACGCATTGCGCATCACTGGCAAGAAGATGGCCGACCTCAATATCGTGATCTCAGGCGTCGGTGCGGCCGGCGTCGCCATCGGCAAGATCCTGCTGGGCGCTGGTGCCAGCAAGATTGTCGGTGTCGACAGCAAGGGTGCGGTGTACGACGGGCGCGAAGGCCTCAATGCTTGGAAGCAGTGGTTCGCCGAGAACACCAACCCCGACGGCAAACAGGGAGCGCTCTCTGACGTGATGCATGGGGCCGACGTGTTTATCGGCGTCAGTGCACCTGATGTGCTCACCGTTGACGACATCGGCAACATGGCCGCCGATCCCATCGTGTTTGCGATGGCGAACCCCGACCCCGAGATCCGCCCTGAGCTCGTGGGGGACCTTGTCGCCGTGATGGGCACCGGCCGGAGTGACTACCCGAACCAGATCAACAACGTGTTGGCGTTCCCGGGAATCTTTCGCGGTGCGCTCGACGCACAGGCCACCGACATCACCGAAGGCATGAAACTCGCAGCAGCGAAGGCGATTGCCGAATCGGTGACCGACGAGATGCTGAGCCCGACCAACATCATGCCCTCGGTGTTTGACCGTGAAGTGTCGATGGCGGTCGCGAAGGCAGTTGCTGCTGCAGCGATGGCCGACGGTGTGAGCCGCACACAAATGAAGAGCTGACCGATTCGCCTGGCCGGGGATGCCGGCAGATCGACAACCTCCTAAAAGGGCTCGAGACAAAAACAACTGAGGTCCGTCTGGCAGGTGCAAGCTGATCGTTCTACGTTGATTTGATGCGGCGGTTTGCGAGAAATTTACGGGTCCGCCGCCTCGCCGTTATCGTCCTCGTCGCTCTGCTCGCCGGAGCAATCGTCCTACAGCGTCGGACCATCATCGATGCGATCGGCTTGCTGCGAGGTTTTTCCGGATCGACCTTGGTCATCCTGGGAGTACTTGGGATTCTCGAGCGAGTCTCGCGAGCCGACGTGATCCGATCGCTGTTGCCCGGGACCACTCTCGGGCGGGCCGAAGTCATTGGCGATGTGGGATCAGCAGTGAGCAAGGGTGTCCCGGCTGGCGGACCCCTTGCCACATTGCTGCGGTGGCAAATAGCGCGTGACAGTGGCGTGCCTGCGGGCTCATTTGTTCACATGCTCGTTGCGTCTGGTGTTGCGGTGGCCTTCGTGAGCTGGGGTTATCCGTTGGTAGCGACGTTGGTCGACATTAGCCAGCGCGATGCCAGCTTGGCTGACCTGCTGATCATCGCCGCGGCCGCAGCAGTGTTGGGCGCCTCAGGGTTGTTCTGGTCGTTTGCTCTCTTTTCGCCAAAAGCGCAAGGTTGGACGACCGATCGAGCCGAATGGGTGCGTTCCAAGTTCGCAGGGTCGGCGCCGGAGTTGGCAAATGGTGATCCGGCGGCCTTCGTTGCTGAGGTTCGCAGCTCACTTCGAGCCACCGCCCGTCGGCCGTTTGCGCTCCTGCTGCGAACCACGGTCGCTCAGGGGACTGGCGCGATTATCCTCTGGACGGCTCTGCGTGGGCTCGGCGTCGGGGACGAACTGGGCGTCACAGAATTCGCCCGTGTTTTCTTCGTTGCTCACATCCTCGGATCGTTGGCTCCGACCCCGGGCGGTGTTGGAGTGATCGAAGCTGGGCTCACAGGTGCGCTCGTGGCAGCGGGGGTCCAGGTCGACGTGGCGCTCGCCGGAGTGCTGGTATATCGGTTCATCACGTACGTCCTCCCGATCCTTGTTGGGACCGGGTTGTATCTCTGGTGGCGGCGGACGAGAACACCACCTGAGCCGAAAGTCGCCCCGGTGGCGGGATTCACTGCCGAACCAACGGGTCGTTAGTGTCACCTAAATGGGGCACACATCGACACCGGAGTTCTGCACATTCCACGCATTGCGAATCAAGGGTTTTGCGACCGTCGACACGCTTGTCGAGATGACTGGTTCCGATGCCGCCGTGGTGCAGGGGCATTTGGACGGATTGGCAGAGTCGGCGTTCGCCCAGTTCCGCGAGGCCAGGTCGTTGTGGCAGTTGGCGCCTGACGGCCGTGCCGCCCACCCCGATGTCCTGGCTGCGGACCTTGACGGTGCTGATCTCGCTGCGTTGGTGCCGCTGTACGCCGGCTACTTGGAACTGAACGTCGAGTTTAAGTCGCTCTGCGGCGACTGGCAGCTGCGCTGCGGCACGGTCAATGATCACACTGACGCCGACTACGACGCTGCGGTGGTTGCTCGGCTCGCCGATCTCGACGGTCGGGCACAACCGATCCTGGTCTCGATGGCCGGCGTACTCGATCGCCTCGCTTTCTACGGGCCTCGACTCTGCTCGTCGATCGGCCGCCTGCAGTCGGGCGAGTCCAACATGTTCACCGGCGTGATGTGCGGGAGCTACCACGACGCCTGGATGGAGTTGCACGAAGACCTGATTCTTACTCAGGGAATCGATCGCTCTGCCGAAGGTTCGTTCTGACCCGTCTCTCTGCTGTCCTCGGAGTAGCCCAGCCGCGTGAAT
>JBLIMF010000226.1:0-4180 GCA_047638615.1 Gammaproteobacteria bacterium | reverse complement strand
GACACCCGATGGGCCCCGACCGCCCAACATCTCATCAAAGCAGGCCATCTGAACGGGCTCGTGCTCGCTTCTCCGTCGAATCCGACCGGAACGGTGCTGTCTGCAGACGCTCTTGCCGAAGTTGCCGGTTACTGCACCGATCATCACATCGCGGTCGTCGCCGACGAGATCTACCACGGCATCATCGACGACGGAATTGCTTCGCCAATGCTCGAACACGCGCCCGATGCCATCGTCATCAATAGCTTCTCGAAGTACTTCTCGATGACCGGATGGCGAATCGGTTGGATGGTGATCCCCGACCATCTTGTGGACGTCGTCGAACGCCTGCAACAGAACATGTACATTTGCGCTCCTCACGTCTCGCAAATTGCTGCGCTGGCCGCACTCGATGCGACCGACGAGTTGGAAGGCCATGTGGCTCGGTACCGGGCCAATCGACGAGTGATGCTGTCTGGCCTGCGTGGGGCCGGAATCACCGACATTGCGCCAGCAGACGGCGCTTTCTACGTCTACGCCCATGTCCCACAGTTCACAACCGACATCGGGCTGTCGTCGATGGACCTGTGCCGGCGATGGCTCGACGAACTCGGCGTGGCATGTACCCCCGGTATCGATTTCGACCTTACCCGAGGGCACGAGTACATCCGTTTCTCCTACGCCGGCGAGGTCGCCGACCTCGACGAAGCGTGCTCAGCAATAGCAAGCTGGGCACCATGAGCCGGCCACCCGGCGAGCGGACCGGGCCGCTGTCCGACCTGCGCGTCATCGACATGTCGACGGTGCTCGCCGGCCCAAACTGCGCGCGCTACCTCGCTGATTTCGGCGCCGACGTGATCAAGATCGAGCGGCCAGGCGGCGACAGCCTCCGGAACATGGCGTGGCGCGACCCGCGCGATGGCGAGGGCTTGTGGTGGAAGCTGGTCAACCGCAACAAGCGGACGGCTGTGCTCGACGTGAAAGACGGCGCTGACCGCGCCACCCTGCTCCGGCTCCTCGACGAGGCCGACGTGCTCGTCGAGAACTCTCGTCCGGGAACGCTCGAGCGGCTCGGTCTCGGGCCAGATGTCTTGTTGGCTCGCAACTCGAAGCTGGTCATCACGCGCGTGACTGGATTCGGCCAAGACGGGCCGTACGCCTCCCGCGCTGGCTTCGCCACAATCGCCGAGGCCATGTCCGGGCTCGTTGCCCTGTCCGGCGAGCCGCAAGGTCAGCCTCTCCTGCCACCAATCGCTCTGACCGACGAGGTGACAGGCCTGTGCGCCGCATTCGCCACCATGGTGGCGTTGCATTCGGGCGTCGGCCAGGTCGTCGATGCGAACCTGTTGGAGACGATGTTCCACATGATGGGGCCCCTTGCCTCACTTTTTGCGGTGGCTGGTGAACAACAGCCTCGACTCGGCGCCGGCCTGCCGTATACGGTGCCGCGAGGGACGTATCAGTGCAGCGACGGCAAGTGGGTCGCGGCATCGACGAGCACCGATTCGGTGGCGGCCCGGGTGATGGACCTTCTCGGCGTCGGAGACGACGCCCGGTTCACCACGTTCGCCGGGCGTACCGAGCATCGTGCAGATCTCGAAGCAATCATGGCGGCCTGGTGCGCAGCGCGAACCCAGTCCGAAGTGGTCGATGCATTCACCGCAGCCGATGCCGCGATCGGCCCAGTTCTCGACATGGCCGAGATCGCCAGCGACCCTCACTACGCGCAACGGGGCACCATCGAAACCGTTCCAGACGGCTTCGAAGGCACCCCAATGCAGAGTGTGATCGCTCGATTGTCAGCCACCCCGGGATCGATCCGATGGGCTGGCCGCGGCCTTGACGCCGATGGCGACGAGGTAGCAGCGAGCGGCTGGGACAGTCGCTAAGACCGATCAGCCGCAGCGACTCATTCGCTGGCGGCGTCTTCGCCTGGGATAACCTTCTCAGCGGCGTCGCTCATCTCGTCGTACTTGGTTTCGATGTCGTCGGGGATTTTGTCGTTGTTGGCTTCAACGAGGTCATCAGCCGTGTCCTTGGCCTTGCCGAACTTGTTCTTTACCTTGTCAAACAGACCCATGGTGTGCTCCTTCGTCGAGTTGCGCCCCGCAACTTGCGGGACTGCGCTTACGACTGTAATCCAATCGGGCAGCTGACTCCAGTGCCCTTGATGCCGCAGTAGCCGTTCGGGTTCTTGGCGAGATACTGCTGGTGGTACGGCTCGGCGTAGTAGAAGTCGGTCGCGAAGTCGATCGATCCGACCTCGGTCATGATTTGCCCCTGACGCATTGCGTCGAGGCCGTCTTGCACTCGAGCCTTGGTTGCTTCGATGACCGGGAGCTGGCTCGGCTGCGTGGCCCACACGCCGGTGCGATACTGGCTGCCGACATCGTTGCCTTGGCGCATTTCCTGGGTGGGATCGTGTTCTTCCCAGAAGACCTGCATGATCCGCTCGAAGCTGATCGCTGACGGATCAAACACGATGCCGACGGCTTCAGCGTGCCCCGTGCGTCCGGTGCAGTTCTCTTCGTAGGTGCAGTTCGGCGTGAAGCCACCGGCATAACCGGCAAAGGTGGAGTAGACACCCTCAAGCTGCCAGAAGAGCCGCTCGGCGCCCCAAAAGCAGCCCATTCCAACAACAGCGATCTCCATGCCGTCTGGCCAGGGGCCAGTCAGCGGGTTGCCATTGACGAAGTGTGCCTCAGGCACCTGCATGGCTTCTGCGCGGCCGGGCAGGGCCTCGTCGGGGGCGATCATGGTTGAAGTCCTCCGGAAAAGCATGATCTCAGGTTACGAGTCACCTGGCCCGTCCCATCGCTACAGGCCCCTGTTCGCGAACTGTTGATCTCCACCCCGACCGCTTCTTCCCCGAATCCTCCCGGCTAGTCGCCAGCGTCATGGTGTGAGTCCACAATCCAGCCAACACCATCGCGCTGACGCACTGCGCCCCTCTTTGCGTGCGCTCGGTACGGTTGAAGGCGTGACGATTCGAGACATGGTCGAGGAAGATCTACCGAAGGTATTGGAGATCAACGAGGTCAATGTGCCCGAGGTGGGGCCGCTCGGCCCCGAGCAGCTGCGGTCCATCGTGGGCGAGTCCATTGCGCGACTGGTAGTTGAAGCAGAGGGAACGATCGCAGGGTTCTGCCTCGTGCTCGCGCACGGCTCGGCGTACGACTCGAGCAACTACGCGTGGTTCATGGAGCGCTACCCCACTGACTGGTACCTCGATCGCGTGGCCTTCGATCCATTGGCCCAGGGCAAAGGCCTCGGGAGTCAGCTCTATGCCGAGGTCGAGCGTCGGCTGACCGCTGCTCACGCCACAGGGCTCACGCTCGAGGTGAACATCGACCCGCCGAACGAACCGTCGCTTGCGTTTCACAAAAAACACGGATTTGTCGAAGTCGGCCGGCGGACGTCGCACGACATCGGGGTCAGCCTCATGCACAAGCCGTCGAAATAGTTGCGAAAGGGGCCTGACCCCATTCGCAACTATCTGCGGTCTTGGAGGAACTTGAAGTGCGCGCGGGTCGACGCAACGTAGTCGGTATCGATGTCGGCAAAGATCGTGGTTTCAGCACCGGCAGCGTGCACCAGCACTTCGCCGAGCGGATCGACGACCATGCTGTCGCCGCAGTGATCGAGCAAGCCAGTTCGCTTTCCGGCGGCATCAACGGCACCGTCACGGCCCACACGATTGACCGCCACGAAGTATGCCTGGTTCTCGATCGCGCGGGCCCGAGCAAGCGTCTGCCAGTGGTGGCGGCGCTTTGCCGGCCAGTTCGCCACGAGCAGATACGCGTCGGTGTCTGCGGCCAGCGCCCAGAACTCATTCGCGAAACGCAGGTCGTAGCAGACAAACAGGCTGACGCGAACGCCTTCGATTTCGATGGTGACGAAGTCGGTTCCAGGCCGGACGTAGGCATCTTCGCCACCATGTGAGAACGGATGGATCTTGCGGTAGCGGTGCACCGTGCCGTCGGGACCTGCCAGGACAAAGACGTTGCTGACGCGTTGATCGTCAGCGGGTCCGTCTGGCGCGAGTTCAGCACAGGACCCTCCGACCCAGATGCCATGTGCGGCTGCCTGAGCAACGAGGAACTGGCTCGACGGGCCACCCTCTGGTTCAATGATTGCCGGGTCGCTGAAAGAGAAGCCGGTAGCGAATGTCTCGGTGAGCAACACGAGACCTGCTCCCCCG
>JBLIMF010000225.1:0-4189 GCA_047638615.1 Gammaproteobacteria bacterium | reverse complement strand
GCGTGAAGTCGCTCGGTGACGATGGTGTCTGGCACGATCGCCCACATGGATCTGCAACTCAGCGGCAAACGCGTCATCGTCACCGGAGCAAGCAAAGGAATCGGCCTCGCCATCGCCCAGGCTTTTCTCGTCGAGGGTGCTGTAGTCGCGATTTGCGCCCGAAACGTCGACGACCTTGCTGCGGCTGCAGCCGACCTGTCGACATCTGGGACTGTGCACCACCACGTCGCTGACATGGGTGTGAAGGGCGAACCAGCCAGCTTTGTCGAGTGGGCAGTTGGCCAGATGGGCGGCCTCGACATCGTCGTGTCGAACGTGTCTGCAATGGCCGGGCCCGATTGGGAGATGTCGTGTGCGGTCGACTTGATCGGCATGGACGCGCTGGTCCGGGCCAGCCTCGCGCAGATGGAGGATCATGTGGGCTGCAACGTGATCTGTATCGGGTCACGCGCTGCAAGCGTGGCGGCGCCGCGCATTGGTGCTTACGCAGCGGTCAAGGCAGCGACGGTCAGTGCGATGAAGACGTTGTCGCGTGAGGTTGCACGACGTGGCATACGTGCCAACGTCGTCTCGCCTGGCGACATCATCTTCGAAGGCGGTGTCTGGTGGAAGGCGAAGGAGGAGAACGGCAAGCTCTGGGAGGCGATCGTGAAAGAGAACCCGTTCCGCCGGCTTGGTACGCCCAAAGAAGTCGCCGACGTAGTGACGTTCATCGCCAGCCCGCGCTCGAGCTTCGTGACGGGTGCGAACATCCTCGTGGATGGGGGCGCCACGTCTGGGCTGCAGATCTGACCCGGACCGGTCGGTACACCTACGACGTGGCAAGGTGCATGAATGCACACGTCGATCGACACCTTGACGGGGGAAACAGTTGAACTGCTCCAGCAGCTGATCCGGAACCAGTGCGTCAACGATGGTCGGCCCGCATCGGGTAACGAGCAGATCAGCGCGACGCTGCTCCGCGACGAGATCGAAGGTCTTGGCCTCGACCATGAGTTGATCGAAACGGAACCCGGTCGCACGTCGCTGGTCACCCGCTATCCGGGCACCGATCCAGATGCACCAGCGCTCTGCTTGATGGGCCACACCGATGTCGTGCCCGTCAACGCCGAAGGGTGGATGCATGATCCGTTTGGCGGCGAGCTGATCACGTCGTCCGGTGGGGTTCCCGAAGTCTGGGGCCGTGGTGCAGTCGACATGCTCAATGTGACGTCGTCGATGTTCGTGGCATTTCGCGACATCGTGCGGACGGGCACGAGATACCGGGGCGACATCGTCTACTTCGCCGTGGCCGACGAGGAAGCGGGTGGCGTGCTCGGTGCAGCGCCGATCGTCGAGCACCAGTGGGACTTGGTCAAGTGCGACTATGTCCTCACCGAGTACGGCGGCACCCCGTCGGTCAAAGACGGTGCGACCACTGTGCTGCTCACGACTGGCGAGAAACATTCGGCAGGCCGACTCCTGGTGGTCCACGGCACGCCCGGTCATGGATCGATGCCCTATGCGACCGACAACGCACTGGTCAAGGCAGCCAAGATTATCGACCGACTCGTCAGCTCGAAGGTCGTCCCGCGGATCGATGAGATGTTCAGGGAGCGAGTCAAAGCGCTCGGCCTCGACGCCGACATGGAGGCCCGGCTGACTGACCCAGCGCGGATCGACGACGCGCTGGCCGAGCTCCCGCCCGACCTCGCACGCAACGTGCACTCCTGCTGTCACGCCACGTACAGCCCAAACATCATGCGTTCGGGCAGCAAGGCCAACACAGTGCCTGACGTTGCCAAGCTTCTCATCGACATTCGGCTACTGCCCGGCGAGACCCAGGACGATGCCGATGCGCACCTCTGTGCAATCATTGGCCCCGACCTGCTGCCTTCGGTCGACATCGAGCCTGTTCGCGACGACCTGAACGACGGGACCGCGCTCTCGTCTACCAAGACCCCGATGTGGGACGCACTGCGCGACTCGATCCAGATGGCGTATCCGAACGCGTCAGTGCTGCCGAGCCTCGTGACCGGCGCGACCGACGGCCGCTTCTTCCGCCAGCGCGGCGTGCCGGCATACGGCGCTGGCTTGCTGAGCCATCACGTGACGCTTCCCGAATTTCTCAGCAGATTCCACGGGCACAACGAACGAATCGACGTGGAGTCACTACGTCTGACCACACAGCTCTGGCTTGACGTACTCGACCGCCTTTGGGTGTGATTGACCGGGAGGTTCAGGGGTTCAGGTAGTTCCGGAGGCCATCTTGGGCAACTGCTGCGACTTTGACGAACAGGCTGTCGAGCTGTACCGGAGTCAGCGGCGGATCTTCTTCCAGCAGTTCGAGCCCAGCTGAGTACGTGACGGTGCAACCGGTGTCAGTCGGCTCGATGGTGATCGCGTCGTGGGCGCAGAAGACTGCGTTGACGCCTTCCATGACGAATCGCGCTGGACGGTCAACTTCGAGGAGTTCGTAGACGACCGTGGTGGGCTTGCCGTCGAACCCCACGACCGTGACTTCGTAGCGCGAGCCCAGCTGATGTCCGGTGCCGTGAATCTGGCGAGGATTGGTGACGCCCCGATCCCACTCGTTGACACGGGTCAGGTCAACAAGCCGATCGAAGGCGTCGTCGGGGGCGAGCGGAGAGGCGATGTCGAACTGCTGGGTAGCCATTTGTCGAGATTGCCACACAATTGCAGCTCAACTCTTGTTTGTTGGTGGTCGATGTGACATATATGAAGTTGCTCGGAGAGACCTCTGTCTCAATCGCTGCCGCCCCTGAACTGCACCCGGGAACAATCCTGGTGAGTGCAGCTGGGGATATCAAGATCCTGCGGTCACGGAACAAGCTCGAAAACGGTTGGAACTGCGCCGATGGTGCAGGGATCGATGACAGCGATGCACAGAACACCGGTCTGTGGACTGGCTACACACCGGAGCGGCTTGCTGCCTACCTTGCCATGGCGACAGAGCTGCACGGCCTGGCAGGAACTCGCGAGCTCAGTGGCGGCCTCGCGACCTGGGACGCATGCTCAGGCCGTCTTTGCGTGCTTCCCAGACTGGCCAAGATCGTTCGCTGAACCTTCAGCTCGGCCAGGTGTCGCTGACGCGATACCCGAGTGGCCACGGGTCGGTCAGATCCGTCTGGTACAGGAACCTTCCATAGCGCCACGCCCGACCGGTCACCAACGGCACGATCGCCTCGACACTGCCTACATTCGTGTCGGCCTCGATCTGACCAGTGAACTGCGAACCGATCACCGATCGCATTGCAAGTCGATCCCCGACCTCCATCGTTCCCTGCGCTCGAAGCAATGCCATCCGCGCTGACACGCCTGTGCCGGTGGGCGAGCGGTCGAGCTTGCCGGGTTCGACCACCACGGTGTTTGTCATGCTGAATACCCCACTGGCTGAGCGTCCGAGCGGGCCGGCAATCTGACAGAACGAGAAGTGCGTCCAGTTGATCGTTGGATGCTCAAACCGCAACTGCGAGTTTGCTGCGCGAGTGATGAGCGAACCCATTCGAGCGAGTTCCGCTCCGTTCTCAGGTTCGAGATTGAGGTCGATGTCGACGGCGTCGACCATGACAAAGCTGTCTCCGCCCCAGGCAGTGTCAACACGTAATTGTCCGACACCATCGATGTCGAGAGCAACGTCGATGAGCGCTGCGAATGCCGGGACGTTCCGGATCGTGACAGCGGTGACCTTGCCGTCGGCGCAGGTTGCCTCGACATGGACGAGCCCGGCTGGCGCCTCCAGTGTCAGGGTCGTGGTTGGTTCGACCATCGGAACAATCCCTGTTTCGAGGACCACCGTGGCGACGCACATGGCGTTCGAGCCCGACATCAGTGGGGTGTCCATGGGTTCCATGATGATGAAACCGATGTCGGCGGCAGGGTCGATTGCTGGAACGAGCAGATTGACGTGCTTGAAGACACCGCCGCGCGGTTCGTTGCCAATGAGTTGTCGCAACCGGCCGTCGCTGGCAATCCAGCGTGATTGCTCAAACACCGAGTGGCCAGGGGGAGGAGCGATACCGCCGACGATGACGTCGCCAACTTCACCCTCGGCGTGGCACCCGACGACCTCGATCGGCCCGGTGACGAAGTCCATAGCACTCAGCATCGCGACATCGTGTCAGGCGGTGAGAAGAATTTGAGTGACGCAAAGCGCACACCCCTCGCCGAATGTTGCAGACTACAAGTA
>JBLIMF010000224.1:0-4234 GCA_047638615.1 Gammaproteobacteria bacterium | reverse complement strand
ACCTCAGGCGACGCGGCCCTGACAACTCGACCTGTGCACCGACCTCGATGACCTGACCCGGCGGTAGGTGGTAGAACCTCGCCGCGCTCGCCGCACCGCGGTGGAGGAGGACAAAAAGCTCGTCGCGAAGTGGATGCATCCCGGGCCGGTTACCAGCCGTCACCGACTCGCGACCGAGGAAGTACGTCACGTCGGCGATATCGAACTCGCCGTGCGGGAACTCGAGCGCGCCCAGCACTGCCGGGACATCGGGCTCGTCCATGAACCCGAACGTGATCTTCACGTGAACGACACCGCCCGCGAGGTTGATTCGATGCGCACGTTTACGGACGCCGACATACGGCTCGTCGGCTACCTCGACCGATACGAGCACCACCTGTTCGTGCAAAACTCGGTGATGCCGGACGGTTGCCGCGAGCGCAGGCGGGACCTTGCCGTGATTGCGGAACATATAGACCGCAGTGCCGGGCACCCGCCCCAGTCCGTTGTATTCAACATCAGCAATGACATCGGCCAGAGTTCGATCCGACTCCTGCAAGCGACTGCTGACCAGTTCACGTCCGCGGCGCCAGGTCGTCATCTGCACGACCAGTACGACAGCGACGAGCAACGGAAGCCAGCCACCCGCTGGAATCTTTGGAACGTTCGCTGAGAGAAACGCAACATCAACGACCATGAACGGGATGAGCACAATGAGGGCCTTGGTGCGCGACCAACCCCATCGATCTCGCACAAGTCGGAAGAAAATCAATGTCGTAATCAACATGGTCGTCGTGACCGCGATGCCATACGCCGCTGCCAACGCACTCGACGTCTTGAAAATCAGGATCAGCGCGACACAGCCGATCATCAGCAGCCAGTTCACCAGCGGCACGTAGACCTGGCCGACGTGATTGGAAGACGTGTGACGGATCGCCAGACGAGGGAAATAGTCGAGCTGAACAGCTTGAGCCGTCAGCGAGAACGCTCCGGAGATTAACGCCTGCGACGCGATCACGGTCGCGCATGTCGCCAGCACAGCAAGCGGTGCAACCCCCCAACTTGGCGCCATGTCGTAGAACGGGTTGCCGATGTCACCGTTCCCGTTTCCGAGAAGAGCAGCCTGGCCGAAGTAGATGAGGAGCAGGCTCGGAAGCACCAGTCCGTACCACGACAGCATGATCGGGATCCGACCGAAATGACCCATGTCGGCATAGAGCGCCTCGCCACCGGTCACCACCAGGAAGATCGATCCGAGCGCCAAGAATGCCCGTAGTGGATGGCTGACAAACAGGTCGATTGCATATGTCGGCGACACAGCCCCGAGTACGTCGGGATGCTTCGCAATCTGGCGGGCACCGAGGGTCGCCAGAACCCCGAACCAGACGACCATCACGGGGCTAAAAACACGGGCAATGCCAGCCGTCCCACGATGTTGGACAGCGAACAGCGCGATCAGGATCAGAATCGCCACCGGGATCACGAAGCTTGAGAAAGCCGTCGTCGCCACCTCGAACCCTTCGACCGCCGAGAGCACCGAGATCGCCGGCGTGATAAGACCATCGCCGTACAGCAGCGCTGTACCAAACACCCCGAGCGTGACAATCGCTGCAGCCTGCTTCGACGGCGGCAAGTCCTTCGATGGCATCACCAGGGCCGTGAGCGCCAAAATCCCACCCTCGCCGTGGTTGTCGGCGCGCATCATCAAGAACAGGTACTTCGCCGAGATCACGATCAGGAGCGACCAGAACACGACCGATGCAACGCCGTATGCCGTTACCTGCGTCAGCTCGATCTTCGATACCTCGAACGATTCGCGAAACGCGTAAATCGGGCTTGTCCCAATGTCGCCGAACACGATCCCGAGTGTCCCGAACGCCAGAGCAAACCGCCCCGAATCGTGAGTCTTCACCTTTTCACGCTCCGGCGCTCCGCTCGGAATCGATGACGGTGTTGCCGTCAACTAGTGGCACCTTCTGAGTCTTTCATCCGTTCGATTTTTCGGTTGTGTCGGAGATGATGCACTCGGTGGTCAGAATCAGAGCGGCGACCGACGCAGCGTTTTGAAGCGCAGCACGGGTGACCATCGCAGGGTCAATGATCCCCGCCTTAGTGAGGTCTTCACATTTACCCGTGACAGCGTTGAAGCCAACCGCTCCGACCTCTCGCTCGACCTGGGCAACCACCACCGCGGGGTCATATCCGGCGTTCGTGGCGATCTGACGAGCCGGCGCGGCGAGCGCCCGAGAGACGATTTGAGCACCGATGATTTCGTCCAGGTCGTCCATTGTTGCCGCAGCGCGGTCAACTGCATCGCGGAGCCGCAGAAATGCGGTACCGCCGCCCGGCACGACGCCTTCTTGGATCGCAGCACGGGTCGCTGAGATCGCATCTTCGATACGCATTTTCCGTTCAGTCAGTTCGACCTCAGTGGCGGCACCGATGTTGAGGACTGCAATCCCGCCAGCAAGCTTCGCAAGCCGTTCCTGCAGCTTCTCGCGATCAAAATCGGAGTCTGTGACGCCGATTTCGTGCCGAAGCTGCGCCACTCGTGCAGCAACCGCGACGGGGTCGCCCGCACCTTCCACGATCGTCGTGCTGTCTTTCGTGACAACCACCTTGCGGGCGGTGCCGAGAAGATCAAGCGTGATGGTGTCCAGCTTGAGGCCAACTTCGCTGCTGACGACTTCCGCTCCGGTGAGCAACCCAAGGTCGGCGAGCATCGCAGATCGGCGGTCACCGAACCCCGGCGCTCTGACGCCGACCGAGGTGAAGGTGCCACGGATCCTGTTGACGACAAGGGTGGCCAGCGCATCGCCTTGAATGTCTTCAGCAATGATCAAGAGCGGCCTACTTTCCTGCGCCACCATTTCGAGTGCAGGGAGCAGGTCGCTCAGCGCATCGATCTTGCCGTTGCACAGCAGAATGTACGGGTCCTCAAGGACGGTCTCCATACGTTCCAGGTCGGACACAAAATAGGGCGACAAGTATCCATTTTCGAATTGCATTCCTTCGGTGAAGCCGAGATCAAGCCCGAAGGTATTGGAGTCCTCCACGGTGATCACGCCATCGTTCCCGACCCTGTCAAATGCCTGAGCGAGAAGCTGCCCGACGTGGCGGTCAGCAGAGGAGAGAGCTGCGACATTCTCGATGTCGGACTGGTTGTCGACCTGCACCGCCATCTCGCTGATTGCGGCGACGGCTGCGATAACCGCCGACTCAATGCCGCGTTTAAGCGCCATGGGGTTTGCCCCGGCGGTCACGTTGCGTAGGCCGTCAGCAATCAATGCCTGGGCCAGCACTGTTGCTGTGGTGGTTCCATCCCCTGCGACGTTGTTGGTGCCCATCGCGACTTGCTTCATCAACTCGGCACCCATGTTGGCGTACCGGTCGACGAGGTCGATCTCTTTGGCAATGGTGACACCGTCGTTGGTGATTGTCGGTGAACCCCACTGCTTACCTAGGACGACGTTTCGGCCTTTGGGGCCAAGCGTGACCTTGACGGTGTCAGCGACAGCGTTGACTCCTCGGGCCAGTTCTCGGCGGGCGGTTTCGTTGAACGCGAGTTGTTTTGCCATCTTCTACTTCTGTCCGTTCTCGGTGATCGTTGCAAGGAGTTGTTGCGCAGTGAGGATTAGCAAATCTTCACCGTCGATTCGGATGTTGGCGCGGCGGTGACCATTGTCAGGCTCCTAGTGTTGATGTGGATGGGACGCAGCGGCTTGCGGAGTACCAGCTGATTCGTGCGTGTCGAGCTGACGATTTGCTTGATCGGTCGGCGTAACACTGGACATTTCGAGCGATCGCATTCGACGGTTGAGGTCCCCGGCCTCGACGATGGTCAGCAAACGACCGGTTCCCCGTCGTGATGGTGACGTTCATCAAGGCGCCGTCGGCGGGTGTTGCGGGCCCGAACGCAGCTCCGAGGGCGACTCCCGACGCCAGGACCCGGCGGCAATTCCGATCAGGCTGGATCCGATGACTTGATGCCAATCTGTTCTCAACGCCCACACTTTCACTGACGAAGTCTCGGGTTGTCCCCCCGCCATTCGATTCGGTCGGGACGTGGTTGGCGAGGACTGGACAGGCAGTTGTCCGGAACCGGGCATCTCGTCAGAACAAGCCCGATGTTGCGAGTAGCGTCACCCTGTGACACCAGTGGAGATCTTCGGCGGGCTCATTGCCTACAACGAGGCGGTGCTCGCACAGCTCGCGAACTGCGGTTTCGAGCAGGGCCCACGTGAGCCCGGTTCGG
>JBLIMF010000223.1:0-4262 GCA_047638615.1 Gammaproteobacteria bacterium | reverse complement strand
TGACCGAGCGCTTTCATAGCCTCCCGCTTGATATCAAGCAACAGGTCCGGATGGACCGCCCCAACTGGCCGATCGGCGGTGTGGGTTACCTGCCGATGTACTCACGCAAGTTGCCGAGCCGCGACAAGGCCAACCTCAATGCGGCGTTCCTCGTGAAGAGCAATCGCGACATCTCGTTGAACGACAGTCAGTGGATTGGTGATGAGCACCTCCCCGGCTTTCGCTCAACGGTCGAACGATATGCCGGTGCGGTCAACGAGCTGGCCCTTCGAATGCTGCCGATGTATGCGGTTGCACTTGGGCTTGACTCGGGCTTTTTTGCTCCTGGCTTCGAGCATCCGTCGTGGCGACTCCGGATGACGCATTATCCGCCGGTGCCGGAGATGCTCGAAGACGACGCCGAGTTCGGTATCGCACCGCACGTGGATACGACCTTCTTCACCCTGCTGTTGCAGAACGCAGCCGGTTTGACGATCTACAGCCATCAGCGATCGTGCTGGATTCAGGCACCAGTTGTCCCTCATGCGTTTGTCGTCAACACGGGCGAACTGCTCAAACAGTGGACGAATGATCGCTACCTCAGCGTTCGCCACTTCGCGAACAACGACGCTGCCGACTCGCGGTACTCGATTCCATTTTTCTACAACGCTGCAGCCGACTACCCGATGGAGTGTCTCCCGACCTGCCAAAGCCCTGGGAATCCCCCAAAATATCCAACGATCTCCTACGAGCAGAGCCAGGCCGCAGCGCAGGGCGAGTGATGCCTCTTGTTCCGGACAGCGTCGTTGGCAAAGAGTCCGACGTGCGTCAGGCTTCGGCGCTGGCGTCGAGTATCTCCTTGGGAAGCTTGCGAACCTTGGCCCGGCGCTTGCGGCGCGTCGGGATCATCCCGCGCATCTCTTCGAGTTTGCCGAAACACGTCAGGCGATCATCGGCCTCGAGCGCGCGTGACGTCTTCGGGTTCGGGATGACGCTGCGGTCGCGATGCAGGGTCAGGATCGTGATGTCAAGCTCACGCAGGCCCGATTCGTCAATGCTCTGTCCAACGAACTTGGAACCTTCCGGGATGTGCAACTCGGCAACGCCGTATCCGGTGCTGACGGTGAGACGCTGACGTACATCGAGTTCTGGGAATGCAACCTGGTCGTCGATGTGGTCGATGATGGCGCCGGCGATGTCGAGCCCGGTGGCCCGCTCGATGCCTTCGAGGCCAGGTGACGAATTCACCTCCATGACGAGGGGCCCGTCGTTGCCTTCAAGCATGTCGACACCGGCAACCCGCAGGCCCATGATCTGAGCAGCACGAACCGCGGTGCGTTCGTATTCTTCACTCAGCTCGACAGCTTCAACAGTTCCGCCGCGATGAACGTTGGAGCGGAACTCGTCACCCTGCGCAGTGCGGCGCATCGCTCCGACAACTCGGTCACCAACGACGAGGGCGCGGATGTCGCGTCCCTTGCTCTCCGCAATGAACTGCTGGATCAGGACGTTCTGCTTCGTTGACTGCAACGTCTCGATGATCGCCTCGGCAACCTTCTTGTCAGGCGCCAGGATCACGCCGATGCCCTGGGTGCCTTCGAGCAGCTTGATCACCACCGGGGCGCCTCCGACGAGGTCGATGGCGGGGAGCACGTCGGCTTTATCGCGAACGAACGCTGTTGCCGGCATACCGATTTCGTGCCGACTGAGGATTTGGGTGGCACGCAACTTGTCACGCGAGTTGGCGATGCCGTTCGCCGTGTTTGGGGTGTAGACGTCCATCTGTTCGAATTGACGGACGACTGCCGTACCGAAGTATGTGACCGATGCACCGATGCGCGGCAGGACTGCGTCGTAGTCAGACAGCTGCTTACCGCGGAATTGCATATCCGGCTCCGTGCCCGAAAGGTCGATGGAAAATCGCAAGGTGTTGAGGATCTTGCACTCGTGGCCCCGTTCCAACGCTGCAGTCTTGAGTCGGGCGGTGCTGTAGGCGCCCGGCGAACGCGAAAGAATTGCGAGTTTCATGTGAAGTCCTTGCTGTGTCTGGTGACGTTATTCGGTTCAGAATCGATGCGAGCGATGTGCACAATCGCGTCGCCCTGGTTGACGAGCGGTTGTTGCGTGTGGCCGATGACGACGCCGTCCGTCGGTGCTTTGGTCGAGCCCAATCGACGGCCGACCGAATCGTGAATGGTGACGAGGGGTGATCCCCTTTCGATGTACTCGCCGAGCTTGGCATGCAATTGCACGAGCCCGGTTCGGCGCGCGCGGACCCATGAACTCGATCGACTTTCTGGCACGTCGCCGTCATCGAACGGTTCGCCGTCTCCGGTCATACTGAGCCGTTGTAGCACTCGGAGGACCCCGCGCGTTCCGGCTTCGACGGCCTTCTGGTTGAAACGCCATGCTTCGCCTCCCTCGTACAGGAGCACGGTGGCGCCGCGACTTGTTGCGGCTGCGCGCATCGAACCGTCGCGGAGCTTGGCGTGCAGCATCAGTGGTGCATCGAACGCGACCGCGAGCTCGCGTGTGAACAGATCGTCAAGGTCGGCGCGGATCTGCGGCAGGTTGATCCGGTGGTCGGAGCCGGTGTGCAGATCGATGCCGACGTCGCACCTGTCGACGATTTGAGTGGTGAACAGATGTGCCACGCGGCCGGCCAACGATCCGTTTGCCGAACCGGGAAACGATCGGTTGAGGTCGCGCCGGTCGGGGAAGTAGCGATCGCCGTTCAAGAAGCCGTGGACATTGACGATCGGTACGGCAATGATCGTGCCAGCGAGCGTGCGCGCGTTGACCTCATCGAGGACGCGTCGAATGATCTCGACGCCGGCGATCTCGTCGCCGTGCACCGCAGCGCTCAGCCAGACGGTCGGCCCCGGGTCTCGTCCGTGGATGACGCGCAGTGGAATGGAGATGGTGTTGCCGGTAACGAGACGCGCCAGCGGCAGGTCGCCCATGGCTTCGGCGCCGGGAGCGACGTCGAGGTCACCGATCTTGAACGACTCACGTGGTGTCATGCTCGACCTCGGTTCTTCTGGCGGACAATTTTCTTGGGTCGACCGCCGAGATACGACGCTGTGGAATCGACGGTGAAGCCTTGGGCTAGCGCCTCTCGGCCGATGAGCATGCGGAAGCCCATCTCGTCGCGGCTTGTGAGGGTGATCTCGGCATCGATCGCTCGGCCGCCGAGCACGATCGGTGCGAGGACGACGGGGCGGTCCGAGCGGGTGCCCGATGAGCTGGTGATGGTCCGATGGTCGATACGCGGTGCCTCAACCAGCGTGGCGTCGGCGTCGGATCGTTGCCATGGGCGCACGAGAAATCGAACCCAGGAGATGTCGTCACGCTCGAAAAGCTCAATGTCGTCGGCGTGGATTGCCGACGTGCGAGCGCCGGTATCAATCTTGGCCTTCATTGCCTCGATACCCCATTGAGGAAGGGCGACCCATTCTCGCCAACCGACTGTGTTCATTGAGTGAGTTTCGCATGTCGGGTGAGGTTCCGGTGGACGACCGAGCGAGAGGTCCGGTGTGGTCATCTCAAAAACGGCGACAACGCGGACAGGATGTTGCCGAACGGGAACGGACGGACATCGCTGACCCTCGCCGTTTGACACACAGAGCTGATACCAAATGAATCATTTTCATGTACATGGGAAAGATCAACCCACGGGGGTCAGTCGATCTCAGGCTGTGGCGAGTCCGGTTATCAGGAACTCGACCAGGTGATCAAGCCCAGCTGCACCGCGTCGATGATCGCTTGCATCTGGCCAGAGTCGGGGAGCCGGGCTGGATGAGTGGTGGGGTGAGGCCGACCAATTCGCGAACGGCGCTGTTGTCGCCGAGCCGCCCGAGCAGTTGATCGAACTCCCTGGCCGACAGCGACGTGCGTATCGAGTCATCGACTACACCGCTGACCGTCGAAAACGCACCGAGGGCATCCGTCGCCGAGATCTGGAAACCGACTGCGGCAGCAGTTGCCGCTGCCGGCCCATGCGTTGGAAGTCGGAATCTGCTGACCGTGAGCGGGCGAACGCCATGGCCAGCGCGCCGCCCATGTCGACCAAGCCGGGCCCGCCTGATGGCGGGAGCGGCTGCTCATTCGCGATGCTCGGCGGGAGCGGAACGACTTCGCCCAGCTCGAGCGTGACGCCGCCGACGGCGTCGATCACTTCAGTAAATCCTTGCATGTTGACGAGCGCAAGGTCGTCGAAGCCGTTGGGGAACTCGAGGGCAAGTGGGGAGCCAGGTCCGGCATCGCCACCGATGATCTCTGAA
>JBLIMF010000222.1:0-4307 GCA_047638615.1 Gammaproteobacteria bacterium | reverse complement strand
GTCGTCGACATCGACCTCGACGACGGCACGACCGAAGAAAAGGGGATCTGCGGTATATCGCTGACCCCGGGCGGTGTCTTCCACTTCGAACGCAAGGTCGATGGTTGGCGCAACGCCAAGCTCGGCCGGCTGTATCAGCCCGTCTACTTCAACTACGGGATCGCTATCCATGGGTCAGGCAATGTGCCTGACTATCCAGCATCGCGCGGTTGCGTGCGTCACCCCATGCACATTGCCGAGTACCTGCCCGACCTCATCGAGATCAACGACATGATCTATGTGTTCGACGGCGTCGAAGAACCAGAAACCTACGGCGCTCAATCCATGATCTTCGACTACCCGGACCCGAACTGGGTGCCACCGACCACGAGCACGACAACAACAACGGTGCCGGCTCCGACGACGGCTCCGCCAACAACGAGGCCAACCTCCACGACGACGTCGACCACAACGACGTCGGCGCCTCCATCAACAACCGCAACGGCGGGCTGATGAGCCTCAGCACATCGTGCGTCTCACAACACCCAACCTCAGAGTTAGATGCCGCAGTACGCGCGTGTCGCTGGTTGCATTGACCACATCGGCCCGTAACGACGCGCCGATGATTTTCGACACGTCGCCATAGGCCGGGTCGGCGCTCACCGTGTCCACGTCGAAGCCGTTGGCCGCGTAGATGTCGAGTGTTGGCTGAATTGCGGCAAGGCGGGTGTCGAGGCCTTGTTCGCTACTCGCCAGTTCTGGCGGAAGCGTCGACAGCGGCGCGTTCGTTGCCGGAGGAATTGATGCTGGCTCAGATTCCGAGCCGCATGCGGTCAACGTGAGGGGCGTTGCGGCGACTGCCGCAACGCAGAAGAGTCCCTTCACAGGGCGACGTCGTAGCCGGCGTCTTCGATGGCGGCAACGAGCGTGGCGCTGTCTCCGCCGTCGACGGTGACGGTCTTGGCATCGATGTCGACCTCGACGCGAGCGACGTCACCGAGACCTTGCAGGGCAGCTTCGATCGTGGATTTGCAGTGACCGCAGGAAATCTCGGGCACGGAGTAGGTGGTGGTTGCTGAATTGGTCATATCGATCTCCTGGATTGGTGTTGGTCGGAAGGTGCAAATCGACGAAGCCGGATGCTGTTGATGACGACGCTGATCGACGAGAACGCCATCGCCGCGCCGGCGATCAGCGGGCTCAGGAGGCCCGCCACCGCGAGTGGGATAGCGATGGTGTTGTAGCCGAACGCCCAATACAGGTTTTGCACGATGGTGCGGTACGTCCGTCGGGAGAGTTCGATCGCCGTGACCACCCCAGCAACGTCGCCGCGCATCAGTGTGAGGTCGCTCGACTCGATGGCGACGTCGGTGCCGGTACCGATCGCAATACCGAGATCGGCTTGAACGAGTGCGGGTGCGTCGTTGACGCCGTCGCCCACCATCGCAACGACCTCGCCAGCATCTTGGAGCCGCTGCACTTCGAGCTGCTTGTCCTGCGGGAGCACCTCGGCAATGACTCGATCGATGCCGACCGCATCGGCGATCGACTGAGCGGTTCGAGCGTTATCGCCCGTAATCATCGCCACGGTCAGGCCCAGTTCGTGCAGCTTTTTGACGGTGTCGATTGCTGACGCCTTGAGGGTGTCGGCGACCGCAATGACACCGCGGACCTCACCGTCCCATCCTGCGAATACGGTGGTCCGGCCCTGATTCTCAAGCTTGACTGCTGCGTCGTCGAGCCAGCCGGGAAGGACGAGCGATGCCTGAGCGGCGAGCTCGCGGCGGCCAACCCACACGGTTCTGCCGCCGACGTCGGCGCGGATGCCGTGCCCGATGATGGTCTCGAACTCGGTGACCAGGTCGAGCGAAGCGTGCAATTCCCTCGCAGCGTCGGCAATTGCTTGGCCGATTGGGTGCTCGCTGTCGGCTTCGACGGCGCCCGCCCGGGCGATGAGGTCGGCTTCGCTCGTGCCATCGATCGTGACGATGTCGGTGACCGACATGGCGCCTTCGGTGAGGGTGCCGGTCTTGTCGAACACGACCGTGGTGATCCGTCGGGTCCGTTCGAGCACTTCGACCGACTTGATGAGGATGCCGAGCTGCGCTCCGCGGCCGGTGCCGACCATGATCGCCATCGGCGTCGCCAACCCGAGTGCACATGGGCACGCAATGATCAGGACCGCAACCGCGGCGTACACGCCGTTGCTGACGCTGCCACCAATGACGGTCCAACCGAGGAAGGTGAGTAGCGAGATTGACATCACGACCGGGACGAACACCGCCGAGATTTGGTCAGCCAAACGTTGCGCTGCCGACTTTCCGGTCTGGGCGTCTTCGACGAGTTTGACGATCTGGGCAAGTGCCGTTTCTGAGCCAATCGCGGTCGCCCTGATCGTGAGAACACCGGAAGTGTTGACCGTGGCGCCTGCCACCCTGTCGCCCGGCTGTTTGTCGACCGGGAGCGATTCGCCGGTCAGCATCGATTCGTCGACTGCGCTCGCACCTTCGACGACTTCACCATCGACGGGCACCTTTTCGCCCGGTCGGATCTTCACGAAGTCACCGACCTGAACAGACTCGACCGGCACCATCTCTTCGACGCCGTCGTGAACGAGGCGTGCTTCTTTGGCGCCCAACTCGACGAGGGCTCGCAACGCTTTGCCGGCACGGCCCTTTGCGCGGGCTTCGAGGTATCTGCCCAGTGTGATGAAGAACATGATCACTACGGCGGCTTCGAAGTACAGCTCCATGCCGCCGGTGAACAACTGATATGTCGAGAACGTGAACGCCGAAAGCGTGCCCATCGTGATCAACGTGTCCATATTCGCCGTCAGGTGGCGGGCGCGTTGTGCCGCGCCGACGAGGATTGGCCAACCCACGTAGAACTGGATGGGGATCGCGAGCCCGAACTGCAGCCATCGCAGCCACGTGTTCTCCATGGCGAAGTCGTGATACAGCATGGTCGAGACCATGAACAAGGCGACCGGTGCTGAGATGACGGCCCGCCGGAGCCACAGCGCCCGATGCTTTGCCTCATCGGCGTCGGCCTGGTCGGAACGTTCGGCTGCGGTCGGGCCCGAGGCCACGTCGTAGCGAGCGGCGATGTCGGTGATGTCGGTGAGGTCGTAGCCAGCCTTCTTGACGGCGTCGGCCAGCACTGCCGGGTCGAAGGTGGCTTCAAAAACGGGGGTGACGACGGCTCGGCCAGTCGCGTAGTTGACTTCAGCGTCGGCCACTCCAGGCTGACGTTGGAGCACCTTCTGGATTCGTGCGGCACACGAGCCGCACGTCATGCCGCCGACGACGAACTCTCCCAGTGCAGATTCAACGGGCGCCGGGCCGTGGAGCGTGTAGCCCGCCTTCTCGACTGCCGTTTGCATGGCGACAAGATCCGCCGTGTCGTCGATGGACAAGCGAGCCCGGCCGGTCGCGAAGTTCACTTCAGCATTGGAGACTCCAGGTTGCTTGGCGAGGGTCTTTTGGATCCTTGCCGCGCACGATCCGCAGGTCATGCCGTCGACATCGAGGTCGAGAGTCTGTTCGCGGGCGACGATCTGATCGGTCATACCATCAACGTACGCCTTCCAGTCGAGGGCAAGGTCAAGCGACGTGAGTCACACACGGGGGCGGGTTACTCAGCAGTGATGATCTGGCAGCGATTCGCGTCGTTGCATTCGGCGGGATCGAGCTCACCGGCACGCTTATACATCGCCCGGAGTTCAACCCTCGCGGCCTGCAGTTCGACGATCTTGGCTTCGAGTTCGTCAAGGTGCCGCCGCAGCAGTGAGGTGGTGTGCTCACACGTCTGGCCTCCCCGGTCCTTAATCTCGAGAATCGACTTGATTTCAGCGAGTGCAAGGCCTGAGGACTGGGCCTGCTTCACAAAGTCGAGGCGCTCGATCGCCCCGGGTCCGTAGGATCGGTATCCCGATCCCGTTCGAGCTGGTTCGTCGAGCACACCGATTGACTCGTAATACCGGATGGTCTTCGTCGTGACCCCGGCGGTGTTGGCAAGTTCCCCGATCTTCATACTGGTCAAAGTATCGAGCCCAAGCCCCACGACCATGCTCCGCTTCCGAGGTCAGCAAAGACGTCAGCTTTGACCACCTCATCGCATCGATACTCCGGGGGCTCATTCCTGATCTGACAGAGCCCGTCATGACATGTCGCCCCACTGGGCTCGCGTCGTCAACGACTCAACCTCAGGCGACGCGGCCCTGACAACTCGACCTGTGCACCGACCTCGATGACCTGACCCGGCGGTAGGTGGTAGAACCTCGCCGCGCTCGCCGCACCGCGGTGGAGGAGGACAAAAAGCTCGTCGCG
>JBLIMF010000221.1:0-4322 GCA_047638615.1 Gammaproteobacteria bacterium | reverse complement strand
TTCGACCAAGCGCTCACCGATTGGAATCTCCCGCGGATGCACGGCGTCCTCGGCTTGCACCGCCACGTGGTCCGGCTGATCGAGCTCGGTGACGTCAGCTACGTCATCAAAGAACTCCCCAACCATCTGGTCGAGCGGGAGTATCGCCTGCTTCGAGAACTTGACGACGCCGGCCTCCCGACTGCTGAAGTCGTGGCAGCGGTCACCGGCAAGCCCGACTCGGCCGACGGCATGCTCGTCACGAAACACCTCGATTACTCGATTCCGTACCGCACGCTGCTGTCAGGGCGCGGCCTGACCATTCCCTACCTGGGCGAACGCGTGCTTGACGCCTTAGTCGGCCTGCTGGTCCGGCTCCATCTCGCAGGGTTCTTCTGGGGCGACTGTTCGCTCTCGAATACCTTGTTTCGGCGCGACGCGGGTGCGCTGTCCGCCTACGTCATCGACATGGAGACCGGGGAGCGATATCCGCAGCTGAGCGAAGGTCAGCGCCGCTACGACCTCCAGATCGCCACCGAACACGTCGCTGGTGGGCTGCTCGATCTCCAAATCGGCAAGCGACTCGCCGCCGACATCGACCCGTGGGAAGTCTCGCTGCAAATCGAGGACCGGTACAACGGTTTGTGGGCCGAATTGACCGAGCCAGCGGACTTCGTTCCTGGCGAAACCTTACGGATCGAGCAGCGACTGCAGCGGCTCCACGATCTCGGGTTCGACGTCGAGGAGATGGACATCGTCGGCGACCCAAACAGCGGGCACATGCGCTATATCCCGCGGGTTGTCGAGCACGGGTACCACCGGCTTCGGCTCAAGAACCTCACCGGCCTCGAGACCACTGAGAACCAGGCCCGGCGGCTCCTCAACGATATCCGAGCGTTCGGCGCCGAACTGCAACAGCAACGGGCCGCCACTTCGGCAGTTACCGGCGCCGAGTTCCGACAGCTCCCCGAGAACGTCATTGCGGTGCGCTGGCTTGATCAGCGATTCGAACCATTGCTTGCGCAGGTCCCCGAGTCGATGTTCAACAAGCTCGAGGCCGCCGAGATTTACCACCAACTGCTCGAACACCGCTGGTTCCTCTCAGAGGCCGGTGCCGCCGACGTCTCACTCGACCAGGCGCTCGCCTCGTACCTCGCCAACGTGCTGGTCGACGCTCCGGACGAAATCGTCGCCGTCAACAGCGCCGACGACGAATGACAGCGCCTCCAGCGGTCCACCGCTGGTGAGTCCAAACAACTCCGCACACCAGCAGCAGCACCCGCAGTGGCCCTCTAAGGTGGCGGCAGTATGAGCGAAATTCTGAATATCGTCGGCCGTGAGATCCTCGATTCGCGTGGCAATCCCACCGTCGAAGTTGAAGTCGAGTTGGACTCGGGCTCGGTCGGACGAGCGGCGGTTCCCTCCGGCGCGTCGACCGGCGAACACGAGGCAGTCGAGCTCCGCGACGGGGGCGACCGGTATATGGGCAAGGGAGTCCAGCAGGCCGTCGGGCATGTCAACCGCGGCATTGCCGACGCACTCGTCGGTATGGACGCAGTCGATCAGCGCCTCCTCGACCGCGTCATGCTTGACCTCGATGGCACCGACAACAAGGCCAACTTCGGGGCCAACGCAATCCTCGGTGTGAGCCTCGCCATTGCGAAAGCTGCGGCGATCGAACTCGACGTTCCGCTCTACAGGTACGTCGGCGGACCGAACGCCCACGTACTTCCGGTCCCGATGATGAACGTCATCAACGGCGGCAGCCACGCCGACAACTCGATCGACTTCCAAGAGTTCATGGTGATGCCGGTGGGCGCGCCATCATTCTCCGAAGCGCTCCGTTGGGGCACCGAGACGTACCACGTCCTCAAGCAGGTTCTGTCCGACCGCGGCCTCTCGACAGCCGTCGGCGACGAAGGTGGGTTCGCTCCCAACCTCTCGTCCAACGAAGAGGCGATCACCACGCTGATGGAAGCCATCGAAAAGGCCGGCTTCACGCCAGGCGTCGACATCGCAATCGCACTCGACCCGGCCGTGTCGGAGATCTTCAAAGACGGCGCGTACCACCTCGCGCACGAGGGCAAGATCCTCTCACCCGCCGAGATGGCCGGTTACTGGACCGAAATGGTCAACAAGTACCCGATCGTGTCGCTCGAAGATGCCATGGACGAAAACGATTGGGACGGCTGGGCAAAGCTCACCGCATCCATCGGCCATCAGACCCAGCTCGTCGGCGACGACCTTTTCGTCACCAACTCCGTTCGGCTGCAGCGAGGCATCGACACCGACGTCGCGAACTCGATCCTCATCAAGGTAAACCAGATCGGCTCGCTCACGGAAACACTCGACACCGTGCAGCTTGCGACCCGCCACGGCTACACCTCGGTCATGAGCCATCGCTCCGGTGAGACCGAAGACGCGACCATTGCTGACCTTGCCGTCGCCACCAACTGCGGCCAGATCAAGACCGGCGCACCGTGTCGATCCGACCGTGTAGCGAAGTACAACCAGCTCCTACGTATCGAAGCCGACCTGGGCGAAGCCGCTGCGTACCGCGGCCTCGGCGCCCTCGCTCCCCTGCGCAAGTAGGCAGTCACGCTGTGCCAGGCACAGTGTGACCACGTACATTCCAACCATGGCACGCGTCGAAGACATCGGAGAACAAGACAATTGGCTTTGCTGGTTATGCGACGACTCGGTCGATCCGGGCATGTCGGTCAACGATGATCGCGGCCCGAGCGTCGATGCACGGATGACGGACAGGAAGGCGAAGAAAAAGGGCAAGGGGAAGTCGAAGGGCTCGACCGACTTGCACGAACGCCTCGCCCATCGTGGATGCAACACCGGCAAGGGCAACACCGAGGCAGTCGTTGTATGGAACGAGGAGCTCTTCACGATCGACCCGGTTGCCATCATCCCAACCGTCGACCGACTCGCAGCGAAGGGCGGCCGGGAAATCTTCTGCCGCTGCCCGACCGCTGCCGACGCCGACACAACGGCTGTGTGGCTGATCGACCGGATCAGCCGCCTTGAGCCCGGCCTCACGCTCACCAGCGACATTCAAGAGGGCGGCGGCCAGTACCTCGTTGCCCTGCGTGCCTGATGGCAACAGCGAAACAAATTGTTGCCATCGCCCAGCTTGACCGGACCTCACCGGGCGCGCACAGTAATTTTCGAGGATGCGCGGACGAAAGATCATCATGTTCCTGGGCGGAGCGCTGCTCGTCACCAGTGCATGCAGTGCCTCGGTTCAGAGCAGCACCGACAGTGGTGGCGCGGTCGACGCTCCGACGGTCGAGTCAGGTCTCACCACGCCCGAAGTGCCGGCAACCCCTCGCACCGCGATCGCTGACGAGGCACCGGCCACAGCGCTGCCAGCCGCCACGTTGCCCGAGACCACAGTTGCACCCACGACGACCGAGCCCGAGCCACAGATCTTTGACCCTGCGTGTGTCGTCGAAGTCGAAGCACTCGACTCGCTCAATCTGATCGCCAACGCGTTCGACGACGAAACCGTGAACGTGGTGGCGCTACGCGCTGAGAACAACCTCCCGACCGCTGCCATCGAGGTCGGCCAACTGCTCGACGTGTGCGCCGGCAACGGCCTCGACGACATCACCGGCGCGCAACGCCCCGACCCCGACGAAACAATCGTGGCTGCAGCAGTGCAGCAAAACGTCGAGATCCAGCAACTCAAGCTCAACAAGCTGTTCGAAGAAATTGGCACGCAACCACTTCTCGTTGACGGCGTTTCGGGGCCGGTCACACGTCAGCGACTCTGCGCCGCGCGCTTGGCGATGGGGCTGGAGGTCAACACAACCGATATGGCTGCCGGCAGCAAGGAAGAACGGATACTGCTGGGCACCGACGAACTTCCCATGCCGTTCACCTCGGCACTCAACCAGCCGAAGTGGATCTTGATCGATCGAACCTGCCAGTTCATGTTTGTCGGTGAGGGAGCCGAGCAATTGGCCTTCGGCTTCCCGACATCGACCGGTTCCGAGGGGTACGAGACACGCAATCAAGACCAGGCACGCGCCTTCCGGTTCGATCCGGCGGTTGACAACGGCGGCTGGCACGACAGCACCGAGTTTCCGGTCGCAGCAGACAACTCGCTCAACGGCAACATGTACCGCCCGCTGTACTTCGATCTTGGTCAGGCAATCCACGGTGCGAACAACGTGCCAACCTCGCCGCAGAGCAAGGGCTGTGCCCGTCTGCGCACCTCACACCAAGATCAACTGGTCGACTGGCTCGGCCTGGCATCGACAACGACACCGATCTGGAGCGAGCGAAGCATTTCTGTTGCCGTGAACGTGCAGGGCGAATACGTCGGCTAA
>JBLIMF010000220.1:0-4331 GCA_047638615.1 Gammaproteobacteria bacterium | reverse complement strand
GATGCTCACGCCAGCGCTGGTCGATGATGCGGAGCATCACCTGACGCTCCACCTGACGGAGGACGTCGCTGCCGAGCTCCTCCTCACGCTTCTCGTAGTGCGTCGTGGCATCGGCCATAACGAAGTCATAGATCTCGTCGGTATCGGCGCAACCACGAAGCTGATCTTGGCTGATCGAGTTTGGCCAGTAGAGCGTGAGTTCCTTGGCGAGTCCGTCGATGTCCCACTCGTCGTCGGCGACCGAGGCGCAGTGGGTAGTGATCAATGCGTCGACCGCGTCGGCCAAGTATTCGGTTCCGGCGGCACGGAGATCTTCACCGTCGAGAATCTGATCGCGACGCTTGTAGATGATCTTGCGCTGCTCATTCATCACCTCGTCGTACTTGAGGACGTTCTTACGAATCTCAGCGTTCTTGGTTTCGACAGTGGTCTGCGCGCGCTCAATGGCCTTGGTCACCATCTTGGCTTCGATCGCCTCGTCGTCGGGAAGGGCACGGCCCATCACATAGTTGAGCGCGCCGGTCGCGAACAAACGCATCAGATCGTCATCGAGACTCAGGAAGAAGCGACTCTCGCCCGGGTCGCCCTGACGACCCGCACGACCACGCAACTGGTTGTCGATGCGACGGCTGTCGTGGCGCTCTGAACCAATGACATACAAGCCACCGAGGCCACGGATGACGTCGCCTTCGGCCCGACACACTGCCGAGTGCTCGGCGAGCAGTGTTTCGTAACGAGCCAGCGCTGCTGTGCGGCCCGTTTGGAACTCCTCGGGCATCTCATCGAGCGACACGGGCAGCTCGAATTCGTGGACGAGAAGGCCTTCGTCGAAGCCCTCCTTCAGAACGTCATGCCGTGCAAGACCTTCGGGATTGCCGCCGAGCAGAATGTCGACGCCGCGGCCCGCCATGTTGGTAGCGACCGTAACAGCATTTTTACGGCCGGCCTGCGTGACGATGTCGGCCTCGCGGGTGTGCTGCTTAGCGTTCAAGACCTCACGCGGAATCTGGCGCGCTTCGAGCAGGCGACCGAGATGCTCGGAACGGCCCACGCTCGCCGTACCGACCAAGACCGGCTGGCCCTTGGCATGGCGCGCTTCGATGTCGTCGATGATCGCGTTGAACTTGGCTTCTTCGGACTTGTAGATCAAGTCAGCTTCGTCAAGACGCACAATCGGTTTGTTCGTCGGAATCGGGACGACGGCCAGCTCGTAGGTGCCCATGAGCTCGGCGGCCTCGGTTTGGGCCGTACCGGTCATACCGGCGAGCTTGTTGTACAGCCGGTAGTAGTTCTGCAACGTGATCGTGGCGAGTGTCTGGTTCTCTTCCTTGATCTTCACGCCTTCCTTGGCTTCCACGGCCTGGTGAATACCCTCGGACCAGCGACGGCCTTCAAGAATACGTCCGGTGAACTCGTCGACGATCTTGACCTCGCCGCCTTGCACGATGTAGTCCTTGTCGCGCTTATAGACCTCTTTGGCCTTGAGTGCCACGGTGAACTGGTGCACGAAGTTGGCCTGCACGTCGTCGTACAGGTTGTCGACGCCAAGCGCCGCTTCGACCGTCTCGATGCCCTGCTCAGTCGGCACGACGATGCGCTTATCTTCTTCGTACTCGTAGTCCTCGTCGCGCTTAAGCGAACGGACGATCGAAGCAAAACGGTAGTAAAGCTTCGCCGCGTCAGCGACGCGACCAGAGATGATCAGCGGCGTACGTGCCTCATCGATAAGAATCGAGTCAACTTCGTCGACGATGCAGAAGTTGTGGCCGCGCTGTTGCACCTTGGCTTCGTTGCTCGGAGCCATGTTGTCGCGCAAATAGTCGAAGCCCAGTTCGTTGTTCGTGCCGTAGGTGACATCGGCGGCATACGCCGCCCTCTTCTCAGCAGGTTTGGTGCCGCGGCCCGGCAGAATCAGACCGACGTCCATCCCCATAAATCGGTAGATGCGCCCCATCAGCTCAGACTGGTACTGAGCGAGATAGTCGTTCACCGTGACGAGGTGGACGCCCTTTTCGGAAAGCGCGTTGAGATACATCGGACCCGTCGACGTCAGCGTCTTGCCCTCGCCGGTCTTCATCTCAGCGACCCAGCCGAAGTGCAGCGCTGCGCCACCCATGAGCTGGACATCAAAATGGCGCTGCCCGAGAACGCGCCCAGCAGCTTCACGCGTCACGGCAAATGACTCGACAAGCATGTCGTCGAGTTCTTCACCATTCGCGAGGCGCTGGCGGAACTCGGCGGTCTTGCCGGTGAGCTGATCGTCAGTGAGAGCCGACATTTCCGCCTCAAAGGCATTGATCTCCGGGACGATGCCCTGAAGTGCCTTTAGCTTCTTGCCTTCACCAGCGCGGAGGATTCGATCGAGAATGGCCATGTCATTTTGATGCTACCGGCGGGATCGGCGTGCCGAAGTGGCATCAACGCCACCCTGAAGGGTGTGACGTGCGTGTTCAGGCCGCTGTTCTTGCAACTGCGAGTTGACGGAACGGCATCACCTTGCCACGAGTCCGGGCACCACTGGGCGCCAGTGTCGATGCGACGGCCGCAAGCACAACTTCACGTGCTCCTTGCTGCAGCAAAGCATCGCGGGCTGCATGCAGGGTCGCACCGGTCGTGACGACGTCGTCGACCACAAGGACCGACATACCGGCAACATCCGGACGCGCCGCGAATTCGGGCGCATCGAGTCGCTCAGCTCTGCTGAGACCGGTCTGGGTCACCGCTCGTCCGCGCCGATCGAGCAATCGGCGACAGGGCAGGCGGAGTTGGCGTGCAACGGTGCGTGCGATCTCTTCACCTTGGTCGAACCCGCGGTTGCGGCGCCGCTTGGCATTCGTCGGGGCCCAGGTGACCGACTCCAGATCGGCACAGCAGCCGCTTTCGACCAAACGATTGACCAACAGGCTTCCGAGATGCCGAGCAACCTGACGCCGATTGCGGTACTTCAACGACAGCACCACGTCACGAGCCCGCCCAGCAAACGGAACTGCCGCAATGACACCGTGCTCCTGATGCTGCGGCAGCCGGCCGACGAGTGCAAAGCGACAGGTGGTACAGAGCGCTGCCCCCAATCGCTCGCAGCCAGCACAACGCGTTTCGAACATCATGTGATCCAGCATGACGATGGGGTGTCACAGCGTTTGATGGTGCGGTGCCTCGGGTACCAAGAACTGAGGCCGCCCGCAGCGAGAACCCCAATAATGAGGAGCTCGACATGATTCGACAATGCGTTCATCCGTGGGATCTCCGTCAGTGATGGCCGTGGTCCAGTCCCCAGCCGAGGTCGATCCTCGCTCACCGACCCGTAGTGGAGCAGTCCACCCAGCTCGACACCCAGGGCTGCAGCCGCCGCCGTCTCCGCCACGCCGGCATTCGGCGACGGGTGCGCCGATGCGTCGCGACGGACCAATGCGACGATCTGGCTCGCTCGGCGAGGGCGAACAACCATCAGACTCAGGGCAAAGAGGCGCGCCGGAGCAAAGTTCGCTGCATCATCGAGGCGAGCAGCAACCTTCCCGAAACGCTCGTAGCGAGCGTTTCGATGTCCCACCATTGCATCCATCGTGTTGATTGCGCGATAGGCAAGCGCACCCGGCGCTCCGCCGACCAGAGCCCAGAATACCGGGGCGACCACGGCATCGACCGTGTTCTCGGCCACTGACTCGACCACGGCCGCAGCAATCCCGGCCTCGTCGAGTTGCGACGTATCGCGGCCCACCAAGCCGCTCAGAGCAACGCGTCCAGCATCGAGCCCATTGGACCGAACGGCCGCTTCGATCTCGCCGCCCAGGCGCCGGAGTTCCGGACCTGCCGAGGCCACCCCAACGGCGACCGCAGGGTTCCGAATCAGCCGGCCTGCCCCGATGCCAACCGTTGTCCCGAAAGTCGCATACAGCAATCCAGCCGATCGGCGGTCTGACCAGATCGTTCGCTCGATGAAACCCATCAACGAGCCAAACCATGCCACCGGATGCCAGCGATTCGGCAGTTCGGGCACGACTCGATCAACGAGCAACCCAACCGCAACCCATGCCGCCCTCCGACGGAGCACTCCCCCGGCCTTCATCGTTTTCTCCAGTCCTCAATGCCGGCCCCGACGGCGGCGTGAACGACCCTGGCAACACTGCCGCCCCATTCCGAACGTGGACCGGCGAACTGAATCGGCTTCGCATTGACCACGCCGACGGGCCAAAGGACGAGGATTGCATCGGTAGCCGTGCCCGTCCCGTCAACGCCGTGCTCAATCAACGCTTGCGTCTTCGCCTCGGTTGCCGTGATCACGACATTCACCGCCGCTGCAACAGTCAGTGATTCGGGCAATTGCACGACGA
>JBLIMF010000219.1:0-4342 GCA_047638615.1 Gammaproteobacteria bacterium | reverse complement strand
TACTCACTGGCCACGGCGTGCTCGGCGCCGGGCCGTTTGATGTCGTTGCATGGAGCGACCGACGCCATGACATTGGACGGGCGTACGGGATGCTCGACAACGTTGCGCTCCGCACTGTGCTCCGCGATGGCGTCGCCCACCGGTTCGGTCGGGCGGCGAACGTTGGCAGAGCACACGGTCGACACACGGTCGAACTCGATTCGGGCGAGCAGCTCAGTTGCCGGTTGGTCGTCGATGCAGCAGGTTGGCCCGCCGCGTTCGCCAACCGGTTGAACGGCTCGTCGTCGCCTGCATGGCAAACAGCGTTTGGCGTCGTGCTCGCCGAACCGCCGCCCGGTGATCTGGGTGAACCGATCGTGATGGACTTCCGATCGCCGAGCAATCAGCGAGCAACCGGTGCCGCTGCCGAATACAGCACGTTCGTCTACAGCCTGCCCGTTGCTGACGGTTGGCTCGTCGAGGAGACTGTTCTGGCGGCTCGTCCGGCAATCGATCCCCTCGAGCTCGTACCGCGGCTGGCAGCGCGCCTCAACACCGACCCTGACGTGCTCCTGAGCTCGGCGGTGCGCACCGAGTCGGTGCGTATCCCGATGGGTGGCGCTCGGCCTCGGAGGGATCAGCCAATCGTCGCATTCGGTGCTGCAGCCGGCTACGTCAACCCGACTTCGGGCTACTCGGTGGTCCATTCGATGTCGATGGCTACGCCGGTCGCGGCAGCGATTGCAGCGGTCATGGCATCGTCACCGGATAACGAGGTGGCCGACTCGCTTCCGGTCTGGAATGCGGTGTGGCCGGTCGCGCACCGTCGTACGAGGACACTGCACGACTACGGACTCGACATGCTCACGCGGCTCAATGCTGACCAGACTCGACAGTTCTTCGGCGAGTTCTTCGAACTGCCCTCTGAGGTCTGGCCCAAATACATGCGACCTGGAACGCCACCGGCCGAACTCAGCGCTGTGATGGCACGGTTGTTTATCCAGGCGCCATGGTCGATCCGGCGTCGCCTGATGATGGGGAATCCGAAGGCTTTTGCGCAACTGCTGCGGCCGTCGTGAGCGACCGGCGCACTGCAAGCACCCAGCCGGCAACGACGCAGATCGCGAAGATGAACCATTGAAACGCGTACGAGAGGTGGTTGCCGTCGCTCAGTTCGGGAGAATCGAGGATTTGCGGATCGCCCGGCCCGGCTGCAGGGTTGCTTCCGAGTAGCTCGACGTACATCGGGACATAGTCGAGTTCCGGAGACTCGGCCGCAATTTGCTCGATGTTGACTCGCCGTATTTCGGTGATCACGTTTTGTTCAGCATCGCTCAAACCGCCACGCTCGCGTGATTCTGTCAGCTTGAGGCGTCCTTCGATCTCAACTTCCCCAGGGAAAGGTGTCGGTGGGATTGCCTGGACAGGGATAGCGCCACGATTCACGAGGAGAATGGGACCTCCGGGTGTCTCGAGACGGGCGAGCACGTTGTCCACGGCGCCGCCACCTTGGGAGCGATTGAAGAGCGCGATCTGTTCGGGGGCGTAGGTGCCGGTGGTCCGCACTCTTCGATTGACGTAGGCCTCTGGGTCGACCCGCAACTCGTCGAGCACGCTGTCGAGCGAGACTGGCGCCAGTTCGATTTGGGCAACGAAGGCGGCGTTGTTTGTACGTCGTTCGTCGAGCCGATGGAGCTGCCAGACGCCGAGGTTGACCATGGTGGCGACAGCCGCCAGCACGAGTGCGTGGAAGGCAATCCACTTTGGGTGGAAGAGGAAGCTGAACCGGGAGAACGACGACGGGCTGTCTGACGTAGGGGCCATCGCTATGTGACGGTATCGGTGCTTTGTTACTGTCGCTTAATGGGCCCCGATGACGTGACTGCTGCTCGACTTTCGGAAATCATGGGCGGCGAGGTCGGAACGATCGAATCGACCCGAATCGGTGATGGCCTCGTCGGCCTGAACCTCCGAGTGCGGCTGCTCGATGCGGCACCGGAGCTGCCAGATTCGGTGGTGATTAAGTTGCCTTCGGTCGACGAGACGAGTCGGGCGACAGGCATCGCGCTGCGGAACTACGAGCGAGAAGTGAAGTTTTACCTGCAGGTCGCCGACACAGTCGACATCCGTGTGCCGGAGTGTCACTTCGGAGAGTGGGACGAGTCGACCGGCGACTTCACCCTCGTCCTCGAAGATATGGCTCCGGCCGAGCAAGGGGACCAGGTCACCGGGTGCTCCGTCGAGCGGGCCGAAGCTGCTGTTGAAGAACTTGCGCTCCTCCATGCTCCCCGTTGGGACGATCCGACGCTGCACGATATCGACTGGCTCGGGCGGCGTACCTCGACCGAGGATGTCGCCGGTGTTGCGGCGTTGTGGTCGGTGTTCCACGGGCCGTTCCTGGAGACCTACGCCAAACACCTCAGCACCGAGCAGGTTGATCTCAGCCATGCGTTCGGGTCGCGAATCGTCGACTGGATGGGCGACCGGCACGGCCCACTCGCCATCACCCATGGCGACTACCGGCTCGACAACCTCCTCTTTGCTACCCCCGCAGGTGGCCCGGCTGTCACTGCGGTCGACTGGCAGACGCCCGGCCATGGGCCGCCGGTCGCTGACCTTGCCTATTTTCTGGGCGCCGGACTGCTGTCCGACGAACGAGCTGTTTCTGAGCGGCCACTGCTTGATCGGTATGCGGCAGCGCTCGCTGCGCGTAGCGTCGACATAGATTCGTCTTGGCTGTGGTTGCAGTACTGTCGCGAGTCATTCGGGGGTGTGGTGATGGCGGTCGTTGCGTCTCAGGTTGTCGGTGAGAGCGCCCGAAGCGAATCGATGTTTGCAGCGATGGCGACGCGCCATTTGCAGCATGCGTTGGACACCGGCGCCCTCGATCTGATCTGATCAGGACTACTCATGGAGCTTCCTGACTTCCACATTCCCCACGCCGAGAAGATCGAGTGGATGATCGAGACGAACGGCTGGGCACTCGAACCCGTTCTTGCCAATCCTGATAGTGACCCACCGACGCCTTCGTATGCCTACTCGATTGGCATGACCGAAGCTGTCGGCTTTTCTGATATTGCCGTTTTCGGCCTCACGCCTGTGGCGGCCAACGGGCTGGTGACGCTGGTGGCTGATGCCTGCCGCGGCGGCACCGAGATCCCATTGGGCGTTGAGCTGGTCGGCCTACTCGACAACGAACTGCGTTGTTTCTTCGCACCGATCGATGTCGAAGAGCACGCAGGCTTCTTTACGACGGCGGCGTCGTGGTTCCGTGGTGCACCGTTTCAGATGGTGCAGCTGCTCTTCCCGGATCGCAACGGCTTTATGCCGTATGAAGCGGGCTACGAGCAACGCATGCGCCTTGCCCAGCCCGTGCTGGGTCAGCTCACTGACTGAATAATTAGCTGAGTGCGTCAATCCGGCGTTGGAGATATGGCGAGAACTGGCCTGCCCGGAGCTGCTGGAGAGCGGGCAACATCCAATCTTCACCGGTGACCTTGACTCGGCAGATCGGGCTGGCGCACTCGCACTCGAATTCGTCGTAGGGCAATGAGTCGCACGTGGCGTAGTCGAAGGTCAGCTCCTCGCCGGAGCCAATGTGGCGCAGCGCAACGAGAGTAATCTCGCTCACGAAGCCGAGGTTTGGATCGCAAGAATGGTTGACGAAGTCGCCGTCGTTGAGCGTTGGACCGCAGGCGAGGAAGAGGTCTTCGCCGATTTGCAGCGAGTGACGCTGGCGGTGCTCAGGGAGTTGCCGGAACTGACGGCCCTGGGTGACAAATCCACCGAAAACCACGGTGTGAGTTCCGGCTGGAATCGATTCCGTTGCGTACACGCCACGTTCGCCAAAGTTCGAGCGCCGAATTTCGTGGGGGACGAGCAAACAATCGGTCGTCAGTTCGTCCGCCGCGTCGGGTGCGTCATGCCAGGCCGATGCCTGGGAACCGTTTGACGACATACTGTTTTTCACATTGTCCGAATCTGGGAGGGTCGCCAAAGCACAGGATCAATCTATATTCTTTCTTAACGAAACTGTCACCAGCTACTGACGGAAAGTGGTGGTCCTGTGACGAAAGGCGACGTCGCAAACGACGTCTTTTGATGGTGCTGCCGATTCCCGAGGACGACGCCGTCTCCCTGTGGACTGGTAGATTCGGGGTGATATGGCGAGCCCAACGCAACTCCCTGCGAGTGGTGCATGGCGCCCAGGGGACGAACCCGGCAAGCGCAAGTTCTTGACGTTTGCTACCGATCGGCGGTTTGCTCTCGATTCGGGGGCTGCGCTGAGCGATGTGACCGTGGCTTACGAAACTTGGGGGCGTCTTGATGCTGATGCGTCCAACGCTGTGTTGCTCTGCCATGC
>JBLIMF010000218.1:0-4350 GCA_047638615.1 Gammaproteobacteria bacterium | reverse complement strand
CGCCATTCCGAACGCATCATTCAGCTTGCCGAGCGCCGATTTGAATGACGTGTTCCAATCTTCGACGAACCGATCACGAGCCGGACCCTGCCAGGTTGTGCCATTGATGACGCCGTCCACTGTGGTCGTCACTTGATTGATCGCCTCGATCTGGCGGGTCAGGCTGGTGCCGAGGTTGCTCAGTTGTTCGGGGTTCGCGCCGTACATCGTCATGGGGCTCTCGTTTCTGTGCTCGTGAGGGGACCGGTGTGTCCGCTCGTCCTCACAGTGGGGACACACCCAACGATTCCGGAACAGAGAATCTGCAGCACCGTCAGTGCATGGACGACCCGATCGACGGCCGAGGACACGGGGCTCGGCTTCACGTCACAGATCGATGGCGCAATGCATGCTCGATGGCGCAATGCATGCTCGATGAGGGCCTCTGCCGACACGATGCAGATCATCATCAGCGGCAAGGGCGGCTATGTAAGCGAGCCATACTGCGCCGTCGCTTGCGAAATCGTCACGGCTTTGCTTGCGAAATCGTCACCGCCTTCTGGACGATGATCACCCGATCAGTCAACGTGTACGACCCGCCAGTCGTGACCGTCGGTCGCATCACAGCGGGCACGACCAACAACGTGATCCCCGAGACCGCACATATCGAAGGCACGATCCGGGCGGTCAGCGGACAAACCCGGGCTCACGTGCACGACGGCATCAAGCGGGTTGCCGAGAACATCGCAGCGGCACACGGCTGCGACGGCAACGCCGAGATTATCTACGGCTATCCCGTCACGACCAACGATGACAAATTTGCCGAGTTCATACTCGACTGGGCACGTGAGGTCGCCGGGCCAAACAGCGTGATCCGCCCGCCGAACCCCGTCATGGGTGCCGAGGATTTCAGCTACGCGTTGAACGAGCTACCGGGTGCCTTGGCGTTCCTCGGCGGCACGCCGCACCACAAAAACCTTGCGACAGCGGCACCGAATCATTCGAACCGCGTCTACTTCGAAGAATCGGCCAGGCACCCCGGCGGCTCAATGTACACCGCAGCAGCCCTCCGAAAACTGGCGCCAACTCAGTAGCTAACTCGGCCATTTAAGCGAAAGCGAATCGGTCGGCAGACCGAGCACCGCTGGCAGCGGCGCGGTCGCCGATGTCGATAGCAACCGAGGCGATATCGGTACCACGCCGGGGTCTGACCACGGTGTGGCAGCTAGGCCACTGGCTGAGTCGTGGTGGTCGTGGCGGGCACCGTCGTTGTAGTGCTCGCAGCAACCGTCGTGGTTGGCTGCGGAACCGAGGCGGCCGGGGCTTGCGTGGCGACCGGCGCAAGTGTGGTCGTCGTTGTTGTGGTCGTCGTCGACGTGGTGGTCGTGGCGTTCGGGTCGGCGTAGTCGAACGACGGCAGCGAATCGCGCTCGGTCTGCTGCTCGGGTTCCTTGATGCCGTCCCAGACCAGGATCCGGTCGCCGAGGCTGACTTTGCTCTGGAAGTACTCCGAGATGTGCATCGGCATGCGGACGCAGCCGTGAGAAGCAGGTTCGAGCGGCACGTTCTCTGCACCGTGCACGGCGATGCCGAAGTTGAAGTACACCGGGTTCCACATGCCGCCGAGCGGGCTTACACGCTTGCCTTCGACCTGTCGGCGGTACTTGAAGACACCGCCCGGCGTCTTGGCCAATGCACACACTTGCTTCGTGACCGGCTCATCAAGCTCGCGGCCCTGCGCGTCGGTGTCGTACGTGGCGGTTTCGCAGTACTCCGCGGGCTGCCCGTCAGGGGTCAGCTCGCCGGACGAGATGTGCGAGATGAGCACCGGCTGATCCTTGTGGAACACGATCATCACCTGTTCGGGCAAGTACACCTCGGTGTGGTCGGCCTCACCGTTGGTCGAACGACGCGGTGTGATCGTGACATCGCGGCGCAAGGTCTCCCAGGAATCGGGTGAGATTGCACCGGTCGCTTCAGAACGAGGTCTTCCGAGCACCAGCTTCTCGAACGCCCAAACGGCCTGAGTCGTCAATCGGCCATAGATGCCATCGGCCGGCCCCGGATCGAATCCCAGGCTCGCCAGCCGTTCTTGCAACATCTTGACGTCGTCGCCCGCAAGCCCCTCGCGGAGCGTGCGGTCGACAGCCGCCAAGTTGGGTCCCGCGTCAGGGGCTGCAGTAACGGGCGTCGGATAAGTGGCCGTCGTCTGGTCGTCGCCCAGCAACGGCAGGAGTGGCTCAAGCGGTGCAACTGCCTGCGACGTCGGTGACGAATCGCCTCGCCCCCCGAAGAAACCAATTCCCAAGATGCCAGCAATCAACGCAACCGCGACCATCAGCGGCAGCCGGTTGGTTGCCTCAGCACCCTGCGGCGCGCGACGACCGGGGTTTCGAGATGTAGATCGGGAGGTCATAAGAAGATTCGCAGGGGAGACATTGGCCAGAAACTCGGAATGCTGGCTCAGCAGAGATATAACTCGATCAAACCGATCGAATTAGGCGACGCTGACGTCGAAAGCTTCGGGGCCGTTCTTGCCGTCACGCACGTCGAACGAAACGCGCTGGTTGTTGTCGAGTGTCAAAAAGTCGCGGTCGGCGCCTTCCGAGCGGTTTCCGTCGTTGCGACGACTTGCGCCCTTGACGATGTTCGAGAAGTGGACGAACAAGTCTTTACCACCGGCATCGGGAACAATGAAGCCGTAACCACGACCACCGTTGAAGAACTTGACCGTGCCGTTACCGATCGACATGTCGGGAGCCGGCAGGTCGGCCTTCTCAGGGCGTTCGGTCTCGAAGCGGTCGTCGCGCTTGCGCTTGGCTGCGACTTTGGCTTGGGCCTGACGGTCGTTACTGGATCCTCGGTCATCGCGTGATGGCTGCTCGGCAGGTACCTCTTCGCGACGCATGGAGATCGGCGGGTCGATGAGCAAACCGATATCGGGGTCGGTCAGCGGCTCGTCGAGGCCAATCGCACGCTGCAGCTTGCGGGCGTCCTTCTTCTGGCCACCTTCGAGCAGCGAGACGACGGTGCCGGACTCGCCAGCGCGGGCGGTACGGCCCGAACGGTGGACGTACGTGGAGTTCTCGGCCGGCGGGTCGTAGTGGATGACGCAGTTGACGCCGTTGACGTGGATGCCGCGTGCGGCAACGTCGGTAGCGATCAGTGCAGCGGCCTTGCCCTGTTTGAAGGCGGCGAGCGCACGATCGCGCTGGCCCTGGCTGCGGCCACCGTGGATTGGTTCGGCCTGCACACCGAGCTTGCCAAGCTGTTTTGCAAGGCGATCAGCGCCGTGGCGGGTACGGGTGAACACGATGGTTGAACCCATCTTGGTGATCACGTCGGCACACACCTGCTGGCGCTGCTCGCGCTGGACGATCCAAAACTTGTGATCCGCAAGGCTCATGTCGGGGCCCTTCGGACCCACTTCGTGACGCACCGGGTTGTTCTGGAAGTCAGCGACGAGCTTGGCAACGGGACCGTCGAGCGTGGCGGAGAACAACAACACCTGACGGCGAGCGGCGGTCTGCCCGACGATGCGACGAACGGCAGGCAGGAAGCCCATGTCGGCCATCTGGTCGGCTTCGTCGATCACAACAGTTGCAACGTCGCCCAAGTTGAGGGCACCCATCTGGATGAGGTCTTCGAGGCGGCCCGGGCAGGCGACGACAAGCTCAGCACCGCGGTCGAGAGCCTTGCGCTGGTTGCCGTAGCCGACACCGCCGTAGATCGAGGTGGCCCAGTGGCCTGCGGCCTGACAGAACGGGTTGAGCTCCGCCATGATCTGCTCGGCAAGTTCGCGGGTCGGAGCGAGAACGAGTGCGACCGGACGGCGAGCCTTGGCATCGCGTAGCCCAGCTACGAGCGGCAGGCCGAAGCCAAGGGTCTTGCCGGAGCCGGTCGGCGCACGGCCGGCGACGTCGCGTCCGGACATTGCGTCGGGGATCACTGCGGCCTGGATCGGGAATGCGTCGTGCTTGCCCTGGCTCTGTAGCAGTTTGACGATCGAACTCGGCAAGCCGAGCTGATCAAACGGAGTCGGGGGTTGTTCGTCGAGCGCACGTGGCGCGTCGTGAGTCATGGTCATTGGGGTTCTCTCTTGTGTCAATTCTGTGAGTTGCAGCGCTTGGCCGGAACAGAAGACACAATCCGAAAGCGCTCACCGATCGGAATTTCGACCGGAGCAAACTACAACCCTAGCGACCCCCGTGGAAAGTTGGGTGTGTAGCGCGTCACGTTGGCGTCGAGGGCCTGCTGCGGCTCGGCTTTGCCTCCGTCGTCCGCTATCGACCACGATGGTGCTCGTGCCCGTAACGTCGTCTCGCTCACCACTCTCAGGCATCAGGGTGCTCGACCTGACACGCGTGCTGT
>JBLIMF010000217.1:0-4392 GCA_047638615.1 Gammaproteobacteria bacterium | reverse complement strand
CAACGCACCGATCGTCCTCCGAGTCGAAATGGGTGCGGGCCATGGCGGCCCGACCGGCAGGTACGACGCCTGGCGTGACGAAGCGCGCACGCTTGCATTCCTGCTCGCCACCGTCTAGATCAGCGCGGTCTCACTCCGGGCGGAAGTCGGCCTGAGCTAGATCAGCGCGAGCCCGGCCACGGCAATCAGCGCCGCGTTCCGAGCGAGGTGACCGGGGCCAAGCGGCTTCACCGACCACGCTCCAAAGCATGCGCACGGTGGACGCTTGCCTTCACGCAGCCGAATCGCCAGCAGCGCGGTAAACACCAGCAGAATGCCGAGCGCAACAAGGGCTGCAGGCCGTCGGGCAACCTGCACGACGAGGGCAGCACCGACGATGATCTCAACCCACGGAACGAACGGGGTGACCCAGCTCGGCGCACCGAGGCCAGCAGCCTGGACGGGCCAGTCTGGGCCTGCTGCGACTTTCGAGCCGCCGGCAACAAGCAACACGATGCCCAAAACGATCGAGGCGATCGTGCCGATCACGTCAACCGCCGACGCGGATGGTCTGTCCTTCGCGTGCAGCGAAGACCTCGACGCCCAACTCACGGCCGCACCGCTGAGCGTCAGCAGCAAGTACGTCGAGCATCGCGTCGTCGTGCGTCGGGTCGTGATGAAACAAAGCAAGTTGCTTTACCCCGGCATGAGCAGCAACCCAAACCGCGTACTCGATCGTGCAATGACCCCAGTTCGACTTCCGGGCGAACTCGCTCGGCGTGTACTGCGCGTCATGGATGACCAGGTCAGCGCCGCGGCAGAGTTCGAGGGCGCCATCACTGATTTCAAGTGATCCATCGATCGGCATCTGATGGTCACTGAGATACGCAACCGATGCGCCGTTCGCAGTTACCCGGTAGCCGAGCGTGTTACCGACGTGGGGGATGGAGCGAGCCATGACCTCGACGGGCACAGCATCGGTCCCCAACGAGAAATCGTTCTGCCAGCATTCAATGAAATCGATCAGGCCCGGCAACATTTCGAGATGTACGGGGAAAAGCGGCGGCTTGATCGTGTCGGCAAACACCGATTGCAGTGTCAGGTTGCCCTCTTGGGAGGGGCCGTAGATCGTGAGGTGTGAACCGTCTTGCAGCAGTGGCGTAAAGAACGGCAGGCCCTGGATGTGGTCCCAATGGAGATGGCTCAAGAGGACCGTCGCTTGGAGCGGCGCTTTGGCCGGAAGTGACTGGCCGAAGTAGCGGAGCCCCGTTCCGAGGTCGAAAAGCACCGGATCGATTCCGTCGATGTTGAGCGAAACACACGCGGTGTTGCCGCCGTACTTGACGACTTTCGGACTGTGGCACGGCGTTGAACCACGGACGCCATAAAACGTCACGTCGAATCCGTCGCCGTCCCCAGATAGCGCGGTGTGAAGCTGCGGTGTATCCCCGATGAACAAATCGTAGAGGTTCGTGCGCTTCCCCCTGAAATGCCACGGGGTGACGTTTGTAACAGCAGCCTCCGCTACCTTCAGAAGCATGCTGGAATCACTCACTCATGTCTCACTCGACACCGTCGAATTGGCATGCCTGACTTCGCCGTCAATCGACGATCGTGCACGTCCACTCGTCGTCTGCGTTCACGGCTTCCCCGACTCAGCACATTCCTGGCGGCACCTCATGTCAGTCCTCGACGACGCGGGCTTCCGTGTCGTTGCACCATTTCTGCGCGGGTACGCGCCGAGCGGCCTCGCAACGGACGGCGCGTACCAAACCGGTGCATCGTCAGCCGATATGAATGCGCTCCACGAACACTTTGGCGGCGATGGGCGCTCGGTCATCATCGGCCACGACTGGGGAGCGCCGATCACCTACGGTGCAGCGTCATCGGCACCCGATCGGTGGAGTCGTGTCGTGGCGATGGCCGTCCCGCCTGGCGCATCGATGGGCATCGCGTTCGTCACCAACAATGAACAGTTGAAAAAGAGTTGGTACATGTTCTTTTTCCAACACGGCCTCGCCGACATGGTCGTCCCAGCCGACGACTTCGCCTTCATCGACATGATCTGGCGCGACTGGTCACCGGGATACGACGCCGCTGCCGATCTGCCCGCCGTCAAAGATGCCATGCGCGAGCCCGAGCATCTCGCCGCAGCTCTCGGCTACTACCGCGCAGCGCTCGGCGACGGATACAAAAACCCAGCGCTCGAAGACATCCAAGCCGCCACACAAGCCATACCCACACAGCCAACGCTCTACCTGCACGGAGCGGACGACGGGTGTATTGGTGTGGAAGTCGCCGAGTCGGCTCGTCCAATGGTCGACGATCACGTCAAGATCGAGATCATCGCCGACGTCGGCCACTTCCTCCACCTCGAAACACCCGACGCCATCAACCAACGGATCTTGGAGTTTCTCTCATGACCCTTCCAGTCAAATACGCGGTCGACGCCCCCACACTCCCTGACGGCTTCGTTGTCGTAGTCAAGCAAGAATGTGAGACCTGCCAAACCGTGGTTCCGGCGCTCGCCCAGCTCGCCCAAAACGTGCGTCTCACCGTATACACCCAGGACGAACCCGGCTTTCCCGAGTCGCCCACTGCAATCGACGATACGTCCTTGGCCGTGAGCTGGCACCACGACATCGAGACGGTTCCAACGTTGATCAAGGTCGAGAACGGTGTCGAAGTCAACCGGACTATCGGTTGGTCGCGCGCCGCATGGGAATCGTTCACCGGCGTCGACTCGCTCGCCCCCGATCTTCCGGCCATGCGCCCCGGATGCGGCTCGAAGAGCGTCGATCCTGACCTCGTCGATGCGTTGCGAGTGCGTTTCGGAGGTTCAGTCCTCGCTGCCCGACGAGTCGAGGTCGCTGCGGCTGAAGACCCTATGGAGATGATGTTCAACCGCGGTTGGACCGATGGCCTCCCTGCGATCCCGCCGACTGAAGAACGAGTGATGGCGATGCTCGGCGGCACCAGCCGAACGCCGTCAGACATCGTGGCAACAGTGCCACCCGACCTGGTCGATATCACCGTCGAGAAGGTGGCGATCGCAGCGGTGATGGCGGGCTGCAAGCCCGAGTATCTGCCGTGGGTTCTGACTGCCGTTGAAGCGGCGTGCACCGACGACTTCAACATGCACGGCCTGCTCGCCACCACGATGCCCGTCGGGCCGGTCATCGTGTGCAGCGGTCCAGGTACACGTGCGATTGGGATGAACTCAGGCGGCAACGCGCTCGGTCAGGGCAACCGCGCCAACCTCACCATTGGCCGAGCGCTGCAGCTGGTGATCCGCAACTTCGGTGGCGGCCGCCCCGGTGAAGTCGATCGTGCCGCGCACGGCAGCCCAGCCAAGATCTCGTTCTGCTTCGCCGAAGCCGACGACACCTCGCCGTACGGCCGGCTCGCCGGCGAGCACGGCCTCGACGACGGTGTCGACGGCCTTACAGTCTTCGCCGGCGAAGGGCCGCACTGCATGGTCGACCAGTTGTCTCGTGAGCCCGAGTCGCTCGCCAAGTCGTTCGCAGCCAAGCTCCAAGGTGTCAACCATCCCAAGCTGATCATGATGTTCGACGCCATCGTCGTGATGGGTCCCGAGCACGCCCGCGTCTTCGCCGACGCCGGTTGGGACCGCGAGCGCATCGTGTCTGAGATCAGCAGTCACCTCAATCGATCGGGCGCCGAGTTGGTGCGTGGCGCAGACGGCATCGCCGAGGGCGTGCCCGAAGCGTTTGCATCCGCTGAGTCACTGCCGAAATTCCGACCGGGCGGCCTGATGCTCACCTACGCAGGCGGCGGCGCTGGCCTGTTCAGCCAAATCATCGGCGGATGGGTCAACGGCGACAAAGGCTCCAAGCCGGTCACACGACCTGTCGTGTACTAAACAAGGCTCATGAGCACGATCACCCCGGCAATCTTGGATCCCACCAGCGAGCGGACGCTCGTCGAACGCGAGCGCCTCGCACGCCCGGCGTCCCTCACAGGCTTAACCGTCGGCCTGCTCGACATCTCTAAGCCGCGTGGCGACATCTTCCTCGACCGGATCGAAGAGCGTCTCACCGGCATCGGAGCAAACGTGAAGCGCTACATGAAGCCGACCTTCGCCAAGCCAGCACCGGTTGACCTACGGCACCAGATCGCCACCGAATGCCAGGTGGTCATTGAAGCCTTGGCGGATTGAGGCAGTTGCACGTCGTGCAGTGTGCACGACATCAACGATCTCGAATTGCGTGGCATCCCCTCGATGTTCATTGCCTCCGACCAGTTCGTCGACGCTGCCAGAGCGCAATCAACGGCACTCGGCTTTCCCGCGGTGTCGCGTGTGTTCACGCCACATCCGATTCAGGATCGAACCGACGACGAAATGCTCACGTACGCCGACGTAGCCTTCGACCAGATTCTTGACGCTCTGAC
>JBLIMF010000216.1:0-4418 GCA_047638615.1 Gammaproteobacteria bacterium | reverse complement strand
CGCCCGCTCCCTGGCCGCTCACAGCGCAGCACATCATGTTGCGGACGGCGGCGTGGCTGACCTTGTCGCCGCCGATCGAGCGACCAGCGACGAGCAGGTTGTCGACGCCCTTGGGGAGCATTGCCCGGTAGGGCACTTGAAAGTATCGGCCGGTCGTTGGCAGGATCAGAATGCCGTATCCGTCGATGAACTCGGGGAAGATGCCAATGCTGTCGTCGAACCGGCCTTCGCCACGAACATCATCGTCGGTCATGTTGTAGATCGCGTCGATCTTGCGGGTTTCACGAATGCCGACGCTCATCCCAAAGTTGCGAATCTTCGCTCGTTGGCAACCGGGCGTGAACTCGATGAGTGCAGCGGCGGCCATCACTGCCTGGCGCCTCCCCTCGATCTCTGCGGCGGTCAAGCTCTCGACGTCGGTCCCGTCGACGTTGGGAAGGTGGACGAGGTTGAGATAGGTCAGGTCGCCCTGATCGGAGATCGCGCCCCAGGTGCCGCCGATCGTGGTCAAACCAGCAGGGATGGCGCCGGCTTCCATGGCTTGTTCGAATGGCTTGCGAAGAAAGGGCGAGAACATTTCGTCTTCCTTGCCGCTCGTCTCGATCGTCCACTCGCCGCCTGCCCAATCGGCATACGTCTGCGGGGCAGCAGCAACGCCGGCGAGAAAGGCTTCCTTATCGACGCCTGAGAGGTGAAACATCACTGACGCGGCCATCAATTCTTCGGATGGCGCCTGGTGCACCGGAGCGCCCGCTCGCGCAGCGATGTCAGCGTCGCCGGTCGCGTCGATGATGCGCTTACCGAGGACGGCGTGGCGACCGGATTTGCTCTCGATAATCACGCCCCGCAGCACATCGCCGTCCATCACGGGGGCGACGACGGTTGCGTGCAAAATCGGGTGAACTCCGGCCTCTTGCACGAGGACGTCAGCGACGTACTTGAACAGTTCGCCGTCGAGCGAGTGGCTGGTGGATTGGGGCTCGGGCTGGGCGGCGCCCATTGCCTTTGCTCGCTCCTCGAACTCGATGCCGATGCCTTCGGTGTCGACGGTGTCCTCGTGGCGGTACCACGCAAACCCTTCAACGCCGACGGCGGTGATGTTGCCACCGAAGCAGCCGTGCCGCTCGAGCAGCACGACGCTCGCGCCGGCACGAGCAGCGCCGAGGGCTGCAGCGAGCCCGGCCGGTCCACTGCCGACGACCACGACATCGGCCGTTGCCAGCACGGCCGTTTCGCGTGCCGGTTCGGTGATCATTCCCTGATCGGACATCACCGCGACTGTAGGTGAAACCGGTTGCCCGACATCGCGACATCGCGACATCGCGACGCGCCGACGACTTGTCACACCGAGGTCTGACCTCCGTGTGACATCCGTGTGACAAGTCGGGTAATGGATTAGGCGTTGATGATGGGGGACAGGGTCTCGCCGAGAAGTTGAACGCGTCCCTCGATGAATCCGTTCGGGATGAGGTTGATGGTGAACCCGTCGAGGCCAGGGTTGGCAGCAAGGAGCGATGCGAAGTGCTCGCCGACCTCATCTGGGTCGCCCCAGGTGACGAGGCCGAGCCACGGTGCGAGGTCGTCTTCGCTCATCGATGCAACATCAAGGCCGCGGCCGCCGAGGAAGGCGAGCATGTCGGCGCGAGCTTCGTCGTGCGTCGGCGCAATGCAGCAGTTCTTCTGCTTCGACACGATGATCTCTGATCGATCGCGACCGATTGCTGCGCAATGCTGTGCGAGCACTTCGAGTTTGTGCGCAACGTCGGCGTCGTCGCAGATGAGGTTGGACTCGTCGGCGTACTGGGCGACCATCCGCAGCGTCTTCTTCTCGCCGGCCCCGCCAATCATGATGGGGACCTTCGATACCGGAGCCGGTTCGTTCATCGCATCGACGGCGTTGTACCACTTGCCCGCAAGGGTGGCCTTCTCGCCACGCAGCATCGGGCCGACGATTTGGAGTGCTTCCTCGAGCTTCTCGAAGCGGTCGGTAAACGTGCCGAACTCGATGCCGAAGGCAGCATGCTCTTGCTCGTACCAGCCGGCGCCGATACCGAGCATGGCTCGGCCTCCCGACACGACGTCGAGTGTCGTGACGGTCTTTGCAAGGACGGCGGGATTTCGGTATGTGTTGCCGGTGACCAGGGATGACAGCAGCACGTTCTTCGTTTCGCGGGCCAGGGCTGACAGCAGTGCGTAGCACTCGAGCATGAACTCTTCTGGCTTGCCGATTTGGGGGAGTTGGTAAAAATGGTCCATCACGAGGACAGTGTCAAAGCCGGATGTATCGGCTTCTCGGGCCTGGCGGGCAACCACGTCGAAGAGATCGGCGGCGTCGACGCCGGGATACGTGAAGCTGGGTATCTGATAGCCGAGGCGGGTCATCGCGTTGATTGGAATACTGTTCCTAACAAATGTCAAGGTGCACCGGAGTTGAAACTGGTGATTTAACACGGCGTAGCCGAGCTCAGACTCGGAGATCCTAGAATACTGACCCTATGGCAGATGGCTGGGAGCGTCGACAGGAGCAGACGCGCAGCGACGTCCTCGTTGCTGCTGGCGCGCTGATTGCTGAGCACGGTCTTGACGGCCTCACGATGCGCAAACTCGCAGCGCAGGCTGGAGTCGCTGTCGCCACGCTCTACAACCAGTTCGGTGATCGTGATGGCGTGCTAGTCGCGTTCGTGAGCAATGGCCTTGATCAGCTCGAAGTCGAGTTTGATGCGGAGCCCTCACACGGTCCAATCGACACCACCCGGGCGTTGTTCGTAGCGCTTGACGCCGAGTTTTGTGCAGCGACCGACGTATGGCGTCCAATTTTCTCGACCATGAAGCAGGGCCCCGGTTCACACGGTATGGGTGAAGTCGGCGACCGTGTCGTGGCCTTCATCGAAGCCGACTTCGCCAAGGCGGCGGCCGACGGCATGTTCGTTGTCGACTGCGACGTCGAACGGCTCGCTCGACACGTCTTCACGACGCGTATGAACCGGTTGGAGAAGTGGGCCAGCGGCGCAATCGAATGGGATGCGTATCGTGACTCGTCTGATCTCGGCCTCGAGCTGACACTTGCCGCTGTCCTTGCGGATCCCAACGCTCGGCGGGCGGCCTTGGCTGCCTCAGGCATCAGCCGTTGAGTAGTTAAGTAGAGGAAGACATCGAATGTTGGTCGTTTCGTCACCATCGCGTCAGCGGCAGCACGCTCCGCTCGCCGAGATTGAGTCATCGGGGCTCCAGGACCCTTTCGAACACCCGGGTCGCGCCGATGCGATCCACCGGGTACTCGCCGCTGATGCAGCCCACCAGATTCGGGAGCCCGATCGGTGGGGGGCAACGCCGATTGAGGCCGTGCACGACCCCGGTCTCGTGCGGTTCCTGTCGAACGCCTGGGCTGACTATCAGGCGGCTCACCCGGGTACTCATGATGTGGTGCCCGATCTCTTCCGAATGCCGGGCCTAATGGAGGGGATTGGTGAGTTTCGAGCTCATCGAGACATCGACACCGAACTCGGTCGGTGGTGCTTCGAGACGACGACGCCGCTGACGGAGGGCACCTTCGAAGCTGCGACCTCGGCGGTTGATGTTGCGCTGAGCGCCACATCGCTTGTGCTGGGCGGCGAACGAGCGGTGTACGGCCTGTGTCGCCCGCCTGGGCATCATGCGCCGATGTCGCTCTATGGCGGCTACTGCTTTTTCAATAATGCAGCCGTTGCAGCGCATCACGCGGCGTCGACCACGGGCTCGAAGGTCACGGTGCTCGACGTCGACTATCACCACGGCAATGGCACGCAGCAAATTTTCTATCAGCGCGATGATGTGCAGTACGTGTCGTTGCACGGCGATCCGGCACGTGCCTATCCGTACATCACTGGCTACGCCGACGAGGTCGGTTCCGGCCGGGGGAGGGGAGCGAATCTCAACGTCCCGCTGCCGCTTGGCGCCGACGACGACCACTACGCCGCGGCGCTGACCGGAGCACTGCAGGCCATCGACGCGTTCGGGCCGGATCTACTCGTGGTGTCGCTTGGCGTTGACGCCTTCCACAACGATCCGATCTCAGATCTTGCAGTCACTGCCGACGGATTCGAGGCGCAAGGAGCACTTGTCGCACAACTTTCTGTGCCGACCGTGGTGGTGCAAGAAGGCGGGTATGACGTGGCCTCGCTCGGCAACAACGTCAACCGATGGCTTGCAGGCCTCGTAACGCTTTGAGTCGTTCATAGGCCCGCCTGTGACGGGCGTCATTCCACAATGTGGAACTGTGCTACATTGTGAAACACCTCTGCCAAAACTGCAACAACCGTGTGAATGAATTGTCCACAGGGTTCGAAATGGGTATGGTCGAGGAGTCGCGGGTAGTCCGCTCCGGCGTGAACTCATTGCTCTACAAGGGGAAATTACACAGATGGACTTCAAACGTTTAG
>JBLIMF010000215.1:0-4429 GCA_047638615.1 Gammaproteobacteria bacterium | reverse complement strand
ACGTAAATTTCGCGCTCGTCCTTGAATGCGTATGCCTGGATGTAACCCTGGTTGAAAAGACGCGCGTACGGTTCGACCGAGCTGACGTGGCCGAGGTCGAAAAGGACCTTGTGCCAGAAACGAGCGTAGAGCAGGTGCAGCACGGCGTGCTCGACGCCGCCCACGTAGAGGTCGATTCCGCCGGGATGGTCGGGCCGAACGTCGGTGCGCGGGCCCATCCAGTACTCCTCGTTCTCGACGGCACAGAACCGGTCGTCGTTGAGCGGGTCGATGTAGCGCATCTGGTACCAGCACGAGCCAGCCCACTGCGGCATCACGTTGCTGTCGCGACGGTAGGTCTGCATGCCGTCGCCCAGGTCGAGTTCGACGTTCATCCAGTCGTCGAGTCGGTCCAGCGGGCTCTCCGGGTTGGACATCGCGTCATTGGCGTCGAACGTGCGGGGGGCGAATTGCTCGGTCTCAGGCAGCTCGACCGGCAGCATGGAGTCGGGGATGCTGTGCGGGTTTCCGTCGGCGTCGTAGACGATCGGGAACGGCTCGCCCCAGTAGCGCTGGCGGCTGAATAGCCAGTCGCGGAGCTTGTAATTGACGGTGGCCTCACCGGCCTTGGCCCGCTCGAGCCACGCATTCATCACGGCGATGCCCTCGACCTTGTTGACGAGCCCGTCGAGTTGCAGATGCTCGTTCGTGCTGTTGACGTACGGGGCATCACCGACGAAGGCTTCGGGCCACTGGCGGGTGTCGAGCGTGACGTCGAGGCCGCGCTCTTCGAACCAAGATGCTGGCGGCTCTTGGATGGCGGGGATCGGCAAACCAAACTTGCGAGCGAACTCGAAGTCGCGAGTGTCGCCGCACGGGACCGCCATGATCGCGCCGGTGCCGTAGCCCATGAGGACGTAGTCGGCAATCCAGATCGGCACCGGCTCACCGTTGACTGGGTTGGTCGCGTACGCGCCGGTGAACACTCCGGTCTTCTCGCGCGTGTCGTCTTGCAGCTCGAATTCCTTCTTGCCCTCTGCCTGTGTCCGGTACGCCGCAATTTCTTCAGCGATTCCAGGTGTGCGGGCTGGATCGGCGAGTTGATCGACGAACGGGTGCTCGGGGGCGAGGACCATGAACGACGCGCCGAACAACGTGTCGGGGCGTGTGGTGAAGACGCTGATCGGTCCTGCCTCGGAGGCAAAGTCGACCTTGGCGCCGTTGCTGCGCCCAATCCAGTTTCGCTGCATTGCCTTAATCGCGTCGGTCCAGTCAAGCAGTTCGAGATCGTCGATCAGGCGGTCGGCGTACGTGGTGATCCGCATCATCCACTGGCGCATGTTGCGCTTGAACACGGGGAAATTGCCGCGGTCGGAGCGGCCGTCGGCGGTGACTTCTTCGTTAGCAACGACAGTGCCGAGGCCGGGGCACCAGTTGACGGGCGCTTCTGAGATGTAGGCGAGGCGGTGGTCGTCGATGATCACGTTGCGCTCGGCAGCAGAGAGGTCGTCCCACGACGTGCCGTCGGGGGTGCCACGTTCACCTGACTCAAACATCTCGATCAGTTCGCTGATCGGGCGTGCGCCGTCGACATCGGGGGAATCGTCGTACCACGCGTTGAACACCTGGCTGAAGATCCACTGCGTCCAGCGGTAGAACTCGGGATCGGTGGTCGACACCGAGCGTCGCATGTCGTGGCTCAGGCCGAGTCGGCGTAGTTGGCGACGCATGTTGGCGATGTTCGCGTTGGTGGTGATCGCGGGGTGCTGGCCGGTCTGCACGGCGTACTGTTCGGCGGGCAGACCGAAGGCGTCGAAGCCCATCGTGTAGAGGACGTTGTGGCCCGTCATTCGCTTGAAGCGTGAGTAGACGTCAGTGCCGATGAAACCGAGCGGATGGCCGACATGGAGGCCGACACCGGACGGGTACGGGAACATGTCCTGAACGAACACCTTCTCGCCGAGCGGCTCGGTGCGGTCGGGATCGGCGAGTGCGCCAACCGGGTTAGGGGCGTGGAACGTGCCATTTTCCGCCCAAAAATCTTGCCAGCCGACTTCGATATCCTGCGCAAGCGCCGACGTGTACCGATATTCGGGAGTGTCGATACTGGAGGGGATGTCGGTGTCGCTCATACGGCCCCAGATCCTACGGCCCACCCGGGCCGAGAGCCCGATCCCTTTACCCTCCGGTGCTGCAACTCATTGTTTTGATGCCGTTGATGAAGCCGCTGACCAATCGGTTGGGTTCGCCGGTGATCGCGATGTCGGGGATTTGGGTGAAGATCTCGTCGAACATCACCTGGATCTCGCGGCGAGCAAGGTTTGCACCGAGGCAGAAGTGGGGGCCGCCAGCTCCGTAGCCCTCTTGCTCTTTACTGTTGGCGCGGTTGATGTCGAAGGCGTGGCCGTCGGTGAAGACGTTCTCGTCACGGTTGCCCGACCAGTACCACATCACAACTTTCTCACCTTCGCGAATCATGGTGTCGCCGACCTGGATGTCGAAGTTGGCGTTACGGCGCATGTGTAGGACCGGCGACGCCCAGCGGACGATCTCTTCGGCGGCTGGCATCGACAGTTCGGCGTAGTTGTCGCGGAGCTGCGCCTTCTGATCGGGGTGGTGGTGCAGCTGATGCATGCCCCACGAGATGGCGTTGCGGGTGGTCTCGTTACCGGCCACAGCAAGCAGGATGAAGAAAGAGCCGAACTCGGCAGCGGTGAGCCGTTCGCCGTCGACTTCGGCGTGCATCAGGATCGATGCGATGTCGTCGGTTGGGTTCTTCAGCCGCTCTTCTCCGAGGGCCTGTGCATAGTCGAACATCGCAGCGGCTCCGAGAATCAATTCGTGTAGGTCCATCGTGAAGTCGGGGTCGCCGGCACCAAGAATGAGGTTGGTCCAATCAAAAATCTGTTGTTCGTCTTCGGGTGGCACGCCGAGCATGTCGCAGATCACGCCAAGGGGCAATGGTGCCGCGAGTTGCTCAACGAAGTCGCACTCGCCCATTTCTTTCGCCTTCGCGACCAGATCCTTGGCCCGAGTCCGCACCGACTCTTCGATGCGCGCGATGGTCTTGGGGGTGAAACCTCTCTGGACGAGCATGCGCATCTTGGCGTGACGGGGGTCATCGAGCACGATCATCGACCCGAAGAACTCAAGTGTCTCAGGCGGTGCCTCGCCAAGCGTGATGCCGGCTGCCGACGAGAATGCGTGGGGCGTCCGATTGATTTGGCGGATGTCGTCATAGCTGACGGCCGACCAAAACCCAGGCCCGGTCGTGCCGCCTTCGATGACCGAGAGCTCCTCATGGAAACACATACCAGCGCCATCAGTGTTCTCGCGGCGCAGTTGCGCGAAGGCTGTATTTCGCTCGTCGAGCGACTTCGTCCAGAAGTCGTTGTGCCCGAGGAGGATGGGCTGTCCGGCACTGGGGCCGATGTCGAACGAGAGAGTGCGAAAAACGGGCATCAGTCTATCTTTGCTGCTCGGGCGGACAAGCGGAGTGGTCAGAGCTGCGCAGCGAGGTTTGATTGCCGCGATACGCAGGTCAGACTCACAGGGTGAGTGACTTCCAGCCACCAGATCAGGGTCTCCGAGCAAACGCCGACATCGACCTCGATCCCGATGCGCCTGTGATCATCGGCGTCGCTCTCAGCACGCCGCTGCGGGCGCAAGAATTTTTGCTTGCGATGAATGGCCTGCGTGTCAGCGGTGCATTGAAACTGAAGGACGCCGTCATCGTGTCAAAGAAAGACGGCAAGGTAAACGTCGTCGAGACGATCGACCCGACGCCAGGTAAGGCTGCCGCGTCTGGAGCTATGTGGACTGGACTGCTCGGCCTGATCGTCGGCGGCCCGATCGGATGGCTCGCAGGCATTGGAGTCGGCGCAGGTGTCGGTGCGGTCACCGCCAAGGTGGTCGACCTCGGGATTCCGGACGAGTGGGTTGGCTGGTTTAAGCAGGCCGTCCACGACGGCACAACCGCTGTCGTGATTCTCGCGGAGCACGTCCACGTCGGCGAGCTCGCCGCAGAGGCAGCACGGTTCCAGGGGGCCGAATTGCTGTACACGACGTTGCCACCTGAGAGCATCACACAGCTGTCGGAAGCGTTCGCTTCGGACTGACCCCGGTCGCCCGGCACCTACGATGCCGATATGGCACTCGACATCGTGTGTCCGACTTGCGAGTCGGACGAGCACCTCAACGGTGAGCCCGTGGGCGACGGCCTCTTACGGCTGACCTGTTCCGCGTGCAAGGTGCAGTGGACTCGCGACCCGCGGCCGAAGTGCCCAATCTGTGGTGGTGACGACTTGTACCACCTCCCGCAGGTGATCCTCGAGAAGTCACGTGGCACCCAGATGTCGATCCAAGGCATTCATCTCGAATACGGCTGCCATCAATGCCAGCCAAAGGAAGTGAAGGTCCGGGGAGGCTCCACGCACCATTTGCCGGGGCG
>JBLIMF010000214.1:0-4457 GCA_047638615.1 Gammaproteobacteria bacterium | reverse complement strand
TCATCAACGGTTTGTTGAACAGGTAGACGCCCGAGGCGAAATAGAACTGGTTCGTGCTGCCATCAGCCGCAACCCCGTTCAGAACAACGTCGCTCTCGTAGCGGCCAGGGTAGAAGACGTAGCAATTTGTCGAACCGACTCGGACCGGAGAAGATGCCCGGGAATACGACGGGATCTGTGGGAGGTACTGATAGATGTAGTTGGGTTGCAGGTTGGGCTTCCAGCCGGCGTAGGTCCACCACGGCTCATTCCCGCATTCGACGCCCGTCGAGGCGGTGGCGCTGCTCTGGTCAAACATCTCGGGATCCATGATCGGCGAATTGCAGAACGTGAGCCACGTCGGGATGTAGGTCGGGTCGGTGTCGGGCACTTGCTGATAGCAGACGCTCACGTCAGCGTTGGTGTTCACGTCGAGCGGCGGCAGGACGACGAAGCGCCCGGTCGTTGTATCCGTTGGCGAGCGGTCGAGTGTCCACTGCGATCCAGGCAATTCGGTGCTGGTGTACATGACAGCGACGATTTCGGTCCCTGCGTCGGGCGTCATCTGCAGCCCCTCAGCTTGGTTGACGAAATCGATCGGATTGAGGTACTCGAAGGTCGGGCCGACCGTACCGATTTCGAGGACGTCAGGGCCAAACAAGGAACGACACGTCGTAAACGGCACGACCTCGATGTCAACGGACGGGTCGAGCGTGGTGTACCGGTGAAGCGACGATTCGGTCGACGAATACGTCGAAGCAATGACATCACCTTCGTTGATCGTCAGGCCACCATTGTTCCCACCGAGGGCACCACCGTTCACGAAGACCGAGCCAAGCACTATCTTCTGCATGTCAACATCGCCGACACGGACCGCTTCGTTGTCGGGCGCAGCGCCGTTGCCGACGCCATTGTTCGTCGTGGCGATAATGCCAAAGCGACCACCGTTGTCGTCTGCGGTGGCAAGCGATTCACACATGATCGTCACATCACGGTTGTTGACTCGAAACGCCGAAGTGGTCGACTCATAGCACCCGTTCGGGCCGTGATCGCGCTGCATCACAATGGCCATACGCATTGCTGAGCGAACAGCCTCAAGGGAATCACTGCGTTCTTCGAGCGGTGGACGGTTCCGCAGGATAGTGATCGCGAAGGCCATGAGTGCTGTGACAATCAAGCTTCCAAGGACCATCATGATGAGGGTCATCGGCAAGATGTTGCCGCGATCGAAGCGACCTCGGGAAGGGGTGCGTGTGCTGATCATGATCTTCACTCGAGGTTGGAAACCATCGTACAGTTGACTGCTTGGTCAGGTTCAATTGACAGGAGGACGCCGGGAACGCCGTCTGGGTTTTGAGTGATGATGCTCGGATCAGTAATCAGGACACCGCCCACCGAACACTCGGCGTGCGAGAAGGTGTAGCCGTCACGGACTTCTTCGTGAATGATTACGTCGCGCACCGTGTCTCCATCATCGAAGCTGAAGTCGAATGTCAGCGACGAGGTCAGATCGAGGTCGAGGGTGCTGGCACCGATGTAGGTCGAATAGGTCCACAGGCCATCGGCGGTTCCGCCGATGATTTCCTTCTGGACCGTCACAGTGCCGCCGCACTGTGCTGCCACGATCGAACGGAGCACATCGCCGAGCTGATCGAAGTCGCCGGTGAAATAGTCGGCCGACACGGCATTCTGCAAGTCAATTTCACCCGTATCTGGGTCGACGCTGCCCGTCCACTTGTTTCCGCCAACGACGTCGGCAAGGTTCTGCTCGAGTGCCGCGCTGCCGGGACCGACCAGCACGCCGATGATGCGGGCACCGGTCGAGCGACCAGCATTCGCAGCGGTGGCTGCCGGGCTCAGGAAGTCGGTTGAGCCGTCGTCGTAGAACATTTCTCCTCGGTTCGTGGAGGGCTCGCCGTCAGTGATCCACACCACCGTGTCAGGTGTCAGCGCTCGCTGATCCCCGCCTTCGGTAAAGAACGGAGCATGAAGCGCGTCTTCCCAGTTGGTGGCACCTCGTTTTGAGAGGCCGGTTTCCGACAGACGGGTCTTCGACCAACCGATGACCGTGTCACCCGTACCGACGCCAGTACCAGCCGGGTTCAAGTAGTGGCTGGATCGCTCTTCGTAGCCATACGCCTCAGGGGTCGAAGCCGGAAACTGAGTGTCGACGTTGGGCAGTTCACCGATATTGGTTTTCGCATTTGTGATGTCGCTCGAGGGGTTGAGCAGGTCGATGTAGTTGCCGCGATCGCCGTTGAGGTTCGGGTAGAGCTGATAGGCCATCGAGTCAAAACCCATCACCGTCAGCATCGTCGGCGTGCCTTGGAAGGAGTCGATGAAGCCGATCGCAGCCGACTCCATACTGGCGCCGCCGTTGAGGCCGGGGATCGACCAAGATGTGTCGAGCACCAGCGCCACTCGACCACTGCAGCGTGATGGCGGGGCGGTCGGGTCGGGAAGCGTGACTGGGTCGTTCGGGACCAGCTCCCTCTCTGTCGAGAGACTGGAGCCGCCGGTAGAGAATTTATTGCCGCTCTTGAAATAGACCGTGATATTTCGACCGATTGATCGCATCGCGACCTCATTACGGGAGGTGACCTGGATGGCGTGCGCCGGTTTCATGCCAGGCGACCAGCTGCCATCGGTGGGCGGCTCGGCCACCTCGCGAGCAACAGCGACGCGAGACGAAGATTCGGAGGCAGTTCCCGGGTTCTTGATCAGCGTGCGGACGAGCATCCAGTCGCCCTTGGACAGGAGATAGCGGTAGCTGACGATCTTGTAGTCGCCGCTGTCGAGATCAGGCAGCACGAGCGTCAGCACGTTGGTCCCGTCGAGCGAAACGTTGTAGCTCATCGACGGTTCGCCAGCCAGCATCTCAGCCTCGAGCGTGACGTCGTCAGGATTGTCGTATGAGTTGATCGCCGACGAGAGGTCGACAGGGACCCAGGTCTGTACGAGCGTGATGTCTTTCGACTCGGAGAGACGGATCTCGGACTGCGGTGCGGAGGTCAGCATGACGCTGATCGCCAAAGAAATTGCAGCAATCAAGACGCCAGACAGGCTGATTGCGACGAGCAACTCGGGCAGCGTGAAGCCGCCATCGTTGTTTGACTGGCGGCGAGCAGCGCAAACGCGGCGGGCGAACGGTGAACGCCCGGAGTCAAAGCGGCGAGGCGAGTTCGGGTCGGATTGGTTCGTCATTCGGTTGTCACGTTTCGGTCACGATGTTGCTCTTGACAACTTCCAGTTGACGCACAATCTCGCCGTCGGGCGAACGTGCTTCGATTGTCACTTGTTGGAGGGTTCGGGTCGTGGTGAAGTTGACGGCTTCGTTGCACCCGTCGCTGTCGACGAGGGCATTGTCGTCAGCCCACCCGCCATCGGCGGGGTGTGGATCGGTCGCCGAATTTTCGTCGGCACCGAGTAGAGGATTCCAGTATCGGATTTGCTTGATGATGATTGCGTCCTCATGGCTCCAGTTCACGTCGTCAGCTGCGGCCGACACGACGACGTCGTAGCCGCTGTCGTTGGCCTCGGGACAGCTGACGTAGAGCGAGCGCGCCAATCGATCAGCCCCGCTGGTGAGTACGGCTTCGACCTTTGCGGAATCGTTACTGCTGCTCGACACTCGGGTCAACGTAAGGATCGCCGACAGGATCACCGTGATGATCGTGCCCATCAGCACTATCGACACGAGGACTTCGATGAGCGTAAATCCACGATACCCGCTGAGCTGGCGCCGCCTACTGGCAGGCATGCTGAAGACGTCTCCGTCGGCGCGCTCCGCGCGGACAAATCGTTGCATAAGTCTGTCTTCGGCCGGAACCATACATTTCTTAACCTGGAGTGCGCGACATCAGCGTCAACACCCTACAGACTTGACCGGACGGAAACATGCTGCTTGGCAGCCATTTTTCGGTTTCACACAAGCCCAGAGCGATGCAGGTGCCACACTTCAGGCGTGATCCAAGCAGCCGTGCGGGCAGCGCAAGTCCCACCATTTCATGCCATGGCAATGAGCCGAGCAGCAGGAGCACGTGAGGCTGCCGGCCATCGCGTCATGCACCTTGAGGTCGGTCAACCGGCGACTGGGCTTCCCGACACTGCCCGGCGGGCGGTGATTGCGGCTCTTGACGAGCCGCTTGGTTACACAAACGCAACCGGTTTGTCCGAACTTCGCGAACGTCTTGCCGATCGGCACACCGCGCTCGGTGCACCGGCGACGGAACCGATCGACCGGTCCCGAATCGTGGTTGTTGCTGGGGCATCCGCCGGCTTCTCACTGGCTTTTCTGACACTGTTCGAGCCCGGCCAGCGAGTCGGTGTCATCGAACCGGGCTATCCCTGCTACCGGAACGCACTCATCGCACTCGGCATCGAGGCAGTGCCGATCCCCGTCGGGCCTGACACCCGATGGGCCCCGACCGCCCAACATCTCATCAAAGCAGGCCATCTGAACGGGCTCGTGCTCGCTT
>JBLIMF010000213.1:0-4473 GCA_047638615.1 Gammaproteobacteria bacterium | reverse complement strand
GGCGGGTGAGCAGGTCCAAAACGACGTCGATTCGTCGGCCCAAGATCGAGGCACCTGCCTCCAAAGACGGTTCGTCGCGCCTCGGCGACTTCACCCGGTCGATCCCGATCGAGAAGCATGTCTCACGTCGACCCAAGTTCGCACTTTTTGCGAGCCTTGCGGTGCTGATTGTCGTTGGCACCATGGCTGCCGCCGTGTTCATTTTGCCGATCGGCACGTGGCGCGACCAGGACAACGATCTCGTACAACGCCAGACGCAGCTCGACGAGCTGCAACGAGTCAATGGCCAGCTCGCTGCCGAAGTCGACCGACTGAAAACCGACGACGGCGTCAGGGAAGCCGCTCGTGAAGAGATCGGCTTCGTGCAGATCGGCGAAAAGCGAACATCGGTGCTTCCAACGCCTCCACTGCCGGCCGAGCTCCCTGACGGGTGGCCGTATAACGTGGTCAGTGAGATCTTCGCTGCCCGCTCAGCTGGGCCTGCGCCGGTACCCACCGACTAGGTTCTTCGTCACAGGGGCCTCACGACCGAGGTTCCCATCGATTTACGACAGGGGTTCACGTGGCTGGTGGCAGCATTCTTGGTAACCGCGTACAACGCAAAGAAGATCCAAAGTTCCTGACAACGGGCGGCATTTATGCCGACGACGTCAGCGACCCCCGCCTTGTTGGCGCAGCCCAGGCCGTTTACGCCCGGTCTGCTGTCGCACATGGCACGATCCTGTCGATCGACATCGAGGGCGCACTCGAAATGCCTGGCGTGCTTGCCGTGCACACCGCCGAGTCGCTCGGCCTCGAGCCGATCCCGTCGCCGTTCAACCCCGCCGCAGCGCGCACATTGCTCGCCAGCGACAAGGTTCGTCACGTCGGTGAGCCGCTCGCCGTGGTCGTCGCCGAAACGCTGCAACAAGCAACCGATGCCGCCGAGATGATCTTCGCTGACGTCGACTTCCTCCCGACACTCATCGACCTCGAAGGCGCGCTCGCTTCCGAGACCCTTATCTACGACGCCGCCGGCAGTAACGCCGTGTTCGACACAACTGCGCTTGGCTTGCCCGAAAACAGCGACGCCGACGAATTCTTCGCAGACTGCGAAGTTGTCATTACCGGCCGCTTCATGAACCAGCGCGTCGCCCCATGCCCACTTGAAGTCCGCGCCTCGGCCGCCGTGTGGGACGAGGGTCGCCTCACTCAGTGGGTCTCCTCGCAACATGCGCAGGGAGCAAAGGCCGCATTCGTCGCTGCCAACGGTTGCGACGATGCCGACCTCCGGATCATTACCCCCGACGTCGGCGGCGGATTCGGCGCCAAGATCGACGCCTACGCCGAAGAGATGCTGCTCGGTAAACTTGCCAAAGAGCTCAATCGACCGGTTCGCTGGCGTGAAACCCGCAGCGAGTCGATGATGATGCTCGGCCACGGCCGCGCACAACTGCAGTACGTCACCATGGGTGGCACCAAAGCGGGCGACGTCACGCATTACCAGCTACACGGCATTCAGGACTGCGGTGCCTTCGTTGGCATGGGCACGATCCTCGCCCCATTCTTCACCCGCCCGATGGCTGCTGCGGTCTACGACATCCCGAACATCGAGGTGCGCACGACATCGGTCGTTACCAACACCACGCCGATCACCGCCTACCGCGGCGCTGGTCGCCCCGAAGCCACAGCGGCAATCGAGCGAGCAATGGATTTGTTCGCTGGCGAAATCGGCATGGACCCCGTCGATGTCCGCCGCATGAACCTGATCCCCAAGTTCATGGAGCCGTACACCACATCCATCGGACAGGTCTACGACGTCGGTGACTTCGAAGGTGCGCTCGACAAAGCAATCGAGGCCGCTGGTTACAGCGACCTCCGCGCCGAGCAGGCCGAACGTCGCGCGTCCGGCGCCGAGAAGCAGCTCGGTATCGGCGTGTGTGTTTACGTCGAAATCACCGGTGGCGTCGATCCCAAGCAGGAAGATGCCAAGATCGAAATCAACGACGATGGCACTGCCACCGTGTATACCGGCACGACGCCGCAGGGCCAAGGCCACGACACCGCATGGTCGATGCTCGCCAGCGAACAGACCGGCATCCCGATCGACGATATGACCCTCGTGTTCGGCGACACCGATCGTGTCCCGGTCGGCGGCGGCACAATGGGCTCCCGTTCCCTCCAACAGGGTGGCGCAGCGGTCAGCCAGGCCGGCGCTGAAATCGCGGAAAAAGCCAAGAAGGTCGCAGCACAAATGCTCGAGGCCGACGAGGCCGACGTGGTGCTTGACACCGAGTCCGGCAAGTTTCATGTCGCCGGAACACCCGCTGTCTCCAAGACTTGGTCTGAGGTCGCCATCGCTGCCAAGCAGCAAGGCGATGAGATGACCCTGACCACTACATTCGTCGCCGACATGCCGACGTTCCCGTTCGGTGCTCACATCGCCGTGGTCGAAGTCGATACCGGCACCGGCCAGGTCAAGCATCTGCGCCAGATCGCTTGCGACGATGCTGGCCGCGTGGTCAACCCGCTGCTGCTCGATGGGCAGATTCACGGCGGTATCGCACAGGGAGCTGCCCAGGCGCTGCTCGAAGAAGTGCGTTACGACGAGGACGGCAACCCCATCACGTCGAACCTCGCCGACTACGGAATGATCTCCGCCGCTGAACTGCCGAGCTTCGAAGTCATCCACATGGAGACCCCGACGTTCGTCAACCCGCTCGGCGTCAAGGGCATCGGCGAATCCGGCACGATTGGTTCGACACCGGCCGTGCAATCAGCCGTTATCGATGCCGTCAGCTACCTCGGTGTGAAGCACATCGACATGCCCGCCACCGCCGAACGCGTGTGGCAGGCCATCCAAGCCGCCCAAGCCGCCCAGTGAGACGGGCCGGTCACACTGTGCCTGGCACAATGTGACCGGCTGCAACGAACAACTGAAGGAGCACACCATGGCCGACACTGCAAAAGCCACCGAGACTCCCGAGCGCACGTCGTTCAAGAGCTTCGAAGAATCGACCGCGCAAGATTGGGCCATTATCGCGCCGCAGCTCAGCGTCACGCAGGGCTTGGTCGCAGACCGCGTGATCAATCTGCTGAGCGAGCTCGGCGAGGACTACGGCGGCTTCCCCGTCAACCGTTTGGAGCACAGCCTCCAGACCGCAACACGTGCCGAGCGAGACGGCAAAGACGACGAGTACGTGTTCTGCGCGCTCATCCACGACATCGGTGACACGCTCAGCCCGTTCAACCATCCATCGATCGCTGCTGGCATCGTCAAGCCGTTCGTCTCTGAGGCCAACCACTTCATGGTCAAGCACCATGGCGAGTTCCAGGGCTACTACTTCTGGCACCACCTCGGGATGGACAAGGATGCTCGCGAAAAGTTCCGCGACAGTGAATTCTTTGACCACACCGAAGAGTTCTGTGCCAAGTACGACCAGACGGCGTTCGACGCCGACTACGTCAGCAACCCGCTCGAGCACTACGAGCCGCTGATCCGCCAAATCCTGCGCAGCGCTTGATTCCTCCAACAATGCGCGCCGCGGTCCTCACCGGGCTGGGCGGCCCAGAGGTTCTCGTTCTGCGCGATGACGTGCCCGTTCCGGTACCCGCAGCCGACGAGGTGCTGATCCACGTCGCGGCGTGTGGCATGAACAACACCGACATCAACACACGAGTCGGCTGGTACAGCAAGTCGATCACCGAGGCCACGAGCGGCGATGGGTTTGCCGGCGCGACATCCGATGACGGCACGTGGAGTGCCAGCGGGTTTCAGTTCCCCCGAATCCAGGGCGCCGACCCAAGCGGCCGGGTCGTTGCGGTCGGCGCAGACGTCGACGAGGCAATTATCGGGCGTCGAGCGCTCGTCGACTGCTGCCTGCGCGACGTCGACGAACCAATGCGTCGTGATCTCGCCGGCTATCTTGGCAGCGAACGGGATGGTGGTTTCGCTGAATATGTCGCGGTGCCGGCTCGCAACGTCCACGTGCATAACAGCCAATTGACCGACGTCGAGTTGGCAAGTTTTCCCTGCTCGTGGGCAACAGCGAACCACATGCAGCACCGCATCCGGCTCACAACCAGCGACAGAATCCTGATTACCGGAGCGTCTGGCGGTGTCGGCTCAGCGCTCGTCAGCCTGGCGAAATTGCGCGGCGCCACGGTCACCGCAGTGTGCAGCGCAAGCAAAGCCGACGGGGTGCGGGCACTCGGTGCCGACCACGTCATCGATCGGTCTCATGCCGACCTCCATGCAGCAGCGCGTGACGCCAACGGCGGCCCGTTCGACGTCGTTGCCGATGTCGTCGGTGGCCCCGACACCCCCGGCTGGTTCGAATCGTTGCGCCGAGGTGGCCGCTACGTCACGTGCGGCGCCATCGCCGGGCCGGTGGTCGACCTCGACCTGCGAACGCTGTACTTGAATGACCTCGAGTTTCACGGCACAACCGTCTACGACCCCGCCGTCTTCACCGACCTCGTCAACATCATCGA
>JBLIMF010000212.1:0-4514 GCA_047638615.1 Gammaproteobacteria bacterium | reverse complement strand
ACGATCGGCAGTGCGGAGGCGGCGTGATTCGCTGCTTCCAGTTGTTCGGCCAGCTTCGGCGATGAGAACGGTCTCAGACATGGGATTTGATCCTAGAATTCAAGTGTTTGGCCCCGCAAGAACGGCGGAACCTTCGTCAATACAGCAGGCTTCAACGCTATCGGCCGCGCGCTGTATCCCCTCCCGTTCCTGTCACACCCACTTCAACCGGATCCGCTTGTGCCTCTCCCGAAATAGCGACCGTTTTGCGCCGTGGCTGGGCCGTGATGATCTTCATTTTGGGTGAGTGAATCGAATGATGTCCCAGCAGAGCGGCACTTCGACCGCTGTTGAACCCGGCGCCATCGAGTCAGACGTTGATGGCAACGCACCGCATTTCGTACGTGTCGAGCGGCCGCGAGGCGAAAGAGCTGTTCGTCGAACACACCCGGTCAGGGAGGAGCGGTGATTTGCCCAAAACAGAAACGTGGTCCGTTGCAGCGCGCTGACGCTGAGCAACGGTGACTGCTTCGGGAAGGCCGAGAGCTAGCTGAGGTTTTCGCCGTCGAAGATGTCGCTGACGCTGGTGTCGTCGAAGACGGCGCCGAGGGCTTCGGCGATGAGCGGAGCGACAGAGAGCACCACGATGTTTGGCAGTTGCTTCTCAATGGGGAGTGGCAGCGTGTTCGTGAGCACGATTTTCTCGAGCGGGCTGTTCTTCAAGCGTTCGATCGCCGGGCCGGAGAGCACGCCGTGGGTGGCCATGGCCCAGACATTCTTGGCGCCGCGCTTCATCAGCAGCTCGGCAGCCGAGACGATTGTGCCGCCGGTGTCGATCATGTCGTCGGTGAGTACGCAGGTGCGACCCGCTACGTCGCCCATGACTTCAGCAGCCTCGGCCACGTTCGTCGTGCCCTTCGGGCGCCGCTTGTAGATGAATGCAAGGTCAGCACCGATGTCGCCGAGGTGCTGCGCCATCCGTTCAGCAACCTTGATGCGACCAGCGTCGGGTGAAACGATGACCGGCCTCGATGCATTCTCGCGGACGTAGGCCTCGAGGACCGGCATAGCGGTGAGATGGTCGACCGGGCCATCGAAGAAACCCTGGATCTGTCCGGAGTGCAGATCGATCGAAATCATCCGTTTCGCACCGGCGGCCTTGAACATATCTGCGACGAGCCGAGCGGTGATCGGCTCGCGACCGGCAGCCTTGCGGTCTTGCCGGGCGTAGCCATAGAACGGTACAACCGCAGTGATTCGCTTGGCTGACGCACGCGATGCTGCATCGATCATGATCAGGTGCTCCATGATCGAGTCGTTGACCGAACGGCCATCGACGCCGTAGTGGGTCTGCATGATGAACACGTCGGTGCCGCGGACTGATTCGCCGAAACTGCACCGGACTTCGCCGTTCGCGAACTCGACGAGGTTGTCGTGGCCAACCTCGATTTCGAGATGGGAAGCCACCTCCTGAGCAAGTTCAGGATGAGTACGCCCCGTGTAAATAGCGAGGCGCTTAGTGGTGACCTTTTCCATGGGGAAGTCCCTGTGTGGTGTGCGTTGGTGGAGCGTCGGTGGAGCAGTATTCAGTCGACCGGCGCAGTGTAGAACGCACCGGTCGTCGCGTTCGAAAGGACCTCGGACCCGGCAGGCAGGTGGGCATACGGTCCCACCGTCGCGCCGGCTCCGATGGTGGCCTGGAGGCCGACGCTGTGCTCGACGCGTACGCCATCAGCCACTGTGCAGTCGGTGAGGCGAGTGTCAGGCCCGATTTCGCAGCTGTCACCGATCGTCGTCGATCCCTGCAGCATCGTGCCTGGGTACAGCGTGACATCGCGGCCCATCGTGACGTTGACGTCGACGAAGGTCTGGCGGGGGTCGAGCATCGTGACGCCGTTCAGCAACCAGTGCCGGTTGGTGCGATTGCGGAGCTCGCGCTCGGCGAGCGCGAGCTGCCATCGATCGTTGACACCCTGGGTTTCTTCGGGTGGTGCCTGCACCGCTCCAATGCGATGACCCATCGAAGCAAGCGCTGCGATGACGTCGGTGAGGTAGTACTCGCCCTGCGCATTGTCGGTGGTCAGGTTGCGCAGCGCCGGGCCGAGTAGATCCCGACGGAAGCACAAGATGCCCGTGTTCCACTCTTTGATGTCGAGTTCATCGGGCGATGCATCGCGTTGCTCGACGATGCGGAGAACCTGGCCATCTTTCTTGCGAACCACCCGGCCGTATCCGGTTGGATCGTCGAGAACGCTGGTCAACAGCGTGGCAGCGTTCTGGTTCGCAACATGCGTTGTGACGAATTCGTCGAGTGTGTCGGCGCGAAGCAGCGGCGTGTCGCCGGGCAAAATGACGATCGTGGCATCGTCGTCGTAGTCATCGCCATCGAACGCAGACATCCCGATAGCGGCTGCATCGCCGGTGCCGTTCTGCTCGATTTGTTCGACGAATGCAACGTTGGCCCAACTCGGAGCCCGTTCTTGCACCTTTGCCCGAACCTGTTCACCCAGATGGCCAATGACGACGGCGGTGCGGTTGGGCTGGAGCTTCTCGAGCGCGTGGATCACGTGGACCACCATGGCTCGACCGCAAATTTGATGCAGTGGCTTTGGTCGGCTGGACCGCATTCGAGAACCCTCGCCAGCTGCGAGGACGATGGCAGAAACGCTCATGGTTCCGGGGGGAGGAATCGAACCACCATTCTCGGCACCAAAAACCGCTGTCTTGCCGTTAGACGACCCCGGATCGAATCGCCCTCAAGCTACCGGACGCAACGACCGGGGCAACTGCTTGATTGCCGGATGACGATTGTTCCCGTTTCTCCCTTGAGGAGAATCGGACGCTGGGCTCGCCCTGGCCGGTGATAATGGGACAAGTGACAGACACGGAGCGTGGCGCGTGGGCGCCTCGCCGATAGTGTTGCCCGCCTTATGGGTTCGTTGATCAAGAAGCGTCGCAAGCGGATGCGCAAGAAGAAGCACAAAAAGATGCTTCGTCGTACGCGCCACCAGCGTCGCAAATAGTCCAATTCGTCCGGCGTCGCCGAGCTGTTTTCAGTTCGCGCGGTTTGCCGCAACATCTGACGGCACTGCATGTGCCAACGCCACGTGTGCGCCCTCGTCGACCAAGTCGGCGAGGGCGTTGTGGTGTTCCCCCTCGACAAACCAGGTAGCACCGCTGCCGGCTAGCGTCGGAGCTTGACCGCATCGGTCACCAATGCGATCTCTCCACTGCGCAAGTCGTGGCTCGACAGCGATTGCTGCCGGTTCGAGGTCGTTCGGTCCGTCGACCGTCGGGCCCCCGAGGTTGTCCCACGCGCGGTAGGCCGCTGGTGTACTCACGCGGAGCGGCGGGATGATGAGCGTGATTGTGCGGTCGGCATGCGGGAGCGGATGCAGAATTTCTCCGATCCCCGTGACGCGCGCACGGCCCCCAACCAGGCAGAACGCGATGTCAGCACCGAGTTCGGCTGCTCGTGCGAGGCCAATAACGTCGGTCTCCCAACCGGCCCAGGCGAGTGCAGTCGCGGCGTCAGTCGAGCCGCCGCCAAGACCACCACCGTGCGGAATCCGCTTGTCGATCGTCACGTATGCCGAACTGCCAGTTAGATCGAGGGCCCGCGCAACCAAGTTTGATCCGTCGGTCGGTACGCCGTCGGAGAACTTTCCGGTCACAGCCAGGCCGATGCGTTCGGGATCGAAGACAAGCACGTCGTGGAGGTCGAGGCTCATCATTTCGGCGTCGATGAGATGGAATCCGTCGGACCGGATACCGGTCATCTTCAATGACAGGGTGAGCTTGGCGTGAGCACGACAGGCAATCGGCTCAGTTGCCATGGACGATCTCGGTCAGTCTGCACCAGGCGCCAACATCGAGTTCCTCGGGGCGTGACGTGCCTGCAACGCCCGCGGCTTCGAACTGGTCGGCCGCAACGACGCCAGACAACGATTTACGGAGCATTTTGCGGCGCTGCCCGAAGGCGGTTTTAACCAGGGTGAAAAGTTCGACGGGGTCGGTTGCCGGTGGCGTGCGGCGAGTGATCTCGACGAGTGCCGATTCGACGTTCGGGCGGGGAACGAACACGGTGGACGGGACGATGCCGACGATGCGTGCCGAGCCCCAGTAGGCGGCCTTCACGCTGATTGCCCCGTAGGCCGATGTGCGCGGAGCTGCGGCGAATCGTTCGGCAACTTCGCGTTGCACCATGACAAGAATGCGCTCAACCTGTGGGACGAAGTCGAGAATGTCGCAGACGAGCGGTGTCCCAACGTTGTAAGGAAGGTTGGCGACGAGGACCCATTTGATCGATGGATCGAGCGTTTCGTCCCAATCGAGACGCATCGCATCGCCTTCGATGACGCGCACGTTCTTGCAATCGGCGACCTCTTCGCGCAGCACGGGCACCATGCCGGCATCGACCTCGATCGCCGTCACATTGGCGCCGGTGTCGGCGAGCGCAAGCGTCAGTGAGCCGAGTCCGGCCCCGACCTCGACGACATGGTCGTCCGGCCCGACCCGAGCGAGGTCGGCGATCC
>JBLIMF010000211.1:0-4515 GCA_047638615.1 Gammaproteobacteria bacterium | reverse complement strand
GCAGATGATGCAGATGATGTTGTCGACGGCAGTGGGCTGACCGGCGGCGGTCTGGTGGGGCGTGTGCTCGCTGACCGGTACCGCATTGCCGAGGTCGTTTCGGCTGGCGCAAACACGATTATCGCCAATGCGTTTGATATCGAAGGCAATCAGCCCGTCACCTTCAAGATCGTCCGCCCTGAACTTGCGGGTTCGGAGGAATTTCGCCGGGACTTCCGTCAGCAGGCAGAACTCGCCACGGCACTCAGCCATCCAAATATCGCGCAGGTCCTCGACTGGGGCGACATCGAGATCGACGGCGAATTGGCGCTCTTCTGGGTGGTCGAGTACCTGGGCGGAGGCAGTCTGCGCGACCTCCTCGACCGAGGTCGACTCCTCGAGCCGTCTCAGGCGCTTGTGGTTGGCCTCGAAGCCTGTCGGGCGCTCGACGCAGCGCACCAGCGCGGGCTCGCCCACACCGAGGTGACTCCTTCAAAGCTCGTGTTCGGCGAAGACCGCCGCGTTCGACTCGTCGATTTCGGCATGGCCCAACTGATCGGGCGCAGCGCCTGGGCCGAACCAGCCACGGTCGCGACGCACGTTGCTCGTTACGTCTCGCCTGAGCAGGCGCTTGGCATTGAAGTTGGTCCGAAGACCGACGTGTACTCACTCGCCTTGTCGCTGCTGGAAGCCGTCACCGGCTCGGTGCCGTTCTCAGCCGAGTCAACGGTATCGACCCTGGCAGCCCGAGTTGGCAAGCTGATGCCGGTGTCTGCCGACCTCGGCTCGTTGGCCGCAGTGCTTGAACGGGCGGGGCGCCCCGAAGCCGACGATCGCTGCTCGGCGGTTGAGTTCGGTCAGAGCCTCGTGGCTGCAGCTGAGACGCTGCCCCGGCCTCAGCCGATTCCAATTGTCGCGGCCAACCGCTTCGATACGTCTGAGATGCGTCGGCCTGCAGATCCGACCGGCGGAGTGGAACGCCCCGCTGTACCCCCGCCAACAGCCGTCGCGGGAGAAGCGGTCCCATCCGACTTTTCCGCTGCGGATCTGGACGGCGATTCCCATATTGACCAATCAACGACTGCCGAACTGGCCACTGATGATGCGCTGATCATCCTGCCTGGCCTCTTTGACGTTCCGACCGGCTCGGAGGCATTCGCAGTGCCGAGCGGGTTTGATCGCGCTGCGTCGGTCGCCGAAGCAATCACGCCTCTTGCCGTGACGACTCCGGCCACCGAACAAATGCCGATGACACAGGGCGTGGCCGCTCCGGCAACAGCAACGCTGTATGACGACGAGCGTCGGAACCGGCGCTCTGGCGCAATCGTCACGCTGTCGCTGTTCGTCATTGCTGGGCTCGCAGCGGTTGCCTTCGCAACGTCCTTCCTACTCCGAACGAAATCGTACGAAGTTCCCGAACTTTCCGGTGTCGACGAAGCGGTGGCCTTCAACGAAATTGCCGGCAATGACTGGCTTGTTCTCACCGAGCTTGAACGTAGCGACGAGGAACCCGATGCGGGCCAAGTGATCCGAACGTTCCCTGCGGCGGGTGCAGTTTTGGAAGAGGGCGCAGAATTTCGCCTCTACATCAGCGAAGGGCCGCTCTTCCGAGTTCTTCCCGAGCTGGCCGAACTCTCGATCTTCGATGCTCAGGCGCAGCTGCAAGCGATTCAGCTCACGAGCTTCGCTGACGCCGAGCTGTTCGACGAACAGCGTGTGATTGGCACGGTGCTGGCCTGGCGTGTCGTCGGCGACGGAGTCAGGGTTGCAGGAGATGAAGTGTTGCCTGGAACGAGTGTTGCGCTCACCACATCGAAGGGTCCGGCACCTCGTGCTGTCCCGGATGTCGTGGGCTTGACGCTGGAGGACGCGCAGGCTGCCGCCGCAGCCGTACAACTCAGCGTGGTCGCCGGAGAAGACGTGTTCAGCGACGACGTACCCGTCGGCATTGTTGTGAGCCAAGACACAGCCGCTGATAACGAGTTGCCTCGTGATGGTTCGTTCACTGTGTTGCGCTCGAAAGGCCTCGACCTCATTGCTCTGCCAGCACTGGAGGGCTTGTCGTTTAACGACGCGCAGAGCGCACTGATCGGCGCGGGATTCACCATCGGCAGCTTGCTCGGCACGACCGAGGGCGCATTCGAATCGATCAGCATTTCCGCTGAGCCAGTCGGCGACATGTACCGGCGTGGCACCGCTGTCGATCTGATCTTCCTGTAGGTCGAGCGATGACCTGCGCCAACTACGATTTGTAGGAGTGGCCGACGGTGACGATGCTCTCTCCGGGGCGCTGCCGACACGTGGCGAACCTCGAAGTCCGTCGCTACTCAAATGCAGGATCAGCAATCGTGTGGTCTTGCGGCAAAGTGTTCGATGTCGTCGAGCAGCCCGTTAGCGAAGATGCTGCGGGGTTCGAAGATGCCGGTGACCACGAGACTGAGTCCGTCGTGGTCAAGGAGGTTGTGCTCGGCGTCGGGATAGCGGATGACGTCGAGGCAGGGTCCGTCGAGGATCTTGCGGTAGACGCGTTCGGTGTCGTCGACATCAACGTTGTCGTCTTGGCCGCCGAGTAACAGCAGTACCGGAGTGTCCCGCATGGCCGGCAGCGTTTCGTTTGCGTCGAGGTCGTTGTTGCGTTCAGCGAAGTTCCATCGGTCTTCGCTTGCCTCTGAGAAGAACTCAGCGACGTCGTTGTCGAGCGATGCGTACCAGTCGAGATAGTCCTGATAGGTGTCGCCACGGTGCTCTTGGTCGGCGGAGATGACCCGTGCGGCGAGTTTGGGGTCGGCGCCTGCGTTGGCGAGCTGCCGTTCGGTCAAGTATGCGCCCTGCTCTTGCCAGACAATGGCGGTGGACCATGCAACGAAGAAGTCGACGTCGACTCGGTCGGCCACGAGCGGGATGACCCAGCCGCCTTGGCTGGTCCCGATCACGCCGCGCTCTTCGGTGTCGAGATCGTCACGGTTGGCGAGCGATTCGAGGACGTCGACCACCTCGTCTGCTCGGTCGTCCATGTTTTGGTCGAGCCAGTTACCGGTGGAACCGCCAACTCCGGGTTTGTTCCACTGGACGGTCGCGTAGCCGGCCTTGGCGAGCGATTCCCACACCGGGAGAATGCCGGCGTCGACATCGGCGGGGCCATCGCCCGGAACGAAGACAACCACGCCGTGTGGCCCGTCACCGGAGGGGAGGTGCAGCGTTGCTGCGAGTTCGTTCCCGCCCGACTCGAACGTAAACGTCTCGCTCTTGAGGCCGAAGGTGTGTTGCTCGCCCACGTAGGCCATTGCTCCGCCGCTGACGATCAGTAGTAGGACGACGGTCACGGTGATCCACCTGCGGTAGCCCGCCCAGAATGTGGTGCGAAGTCGGTTCATGATCGGGCCTCGGCGGTCACAAGAGCGTTGCTCACCGGAGTGGCAGGTTGCCAGCAGGGCTCTCGCCACAGGCGCTGCAGCTTCGTTCCCCAACGGCGGTCATTGTGTCCGTCTTGCCAGAGCTTGCGGACCTCAGAGAACTGCACGTCAATTGGATTGAACGACTCGATTTGCGTGGTGAGGCCGTAGACGGCGCGGTTGGTTTCGGGCTTGAACGTACCAAAAAGACGGTCCCACACCATCAGGATGCCGCCGTAGTTCGCGTCCAGGTAGTGCTCCTCGGAGCCGAAGCGGTGCTCGAGGTAGTAGACGAGGTCGACCAGAACGATGCCGATCACCGCGCTCACCCATGTCACCGGGATCTGCCACGGCACGAGCCCCTGGATTGCTTCGAACAGCGCTGCGAGGGATCCGAATGTGGCGGGCACAGCACCGAAGAAAGAAATCATGTCTCGAATATGGAAGTGATTCCGATAAACGCTGTACCTCCCAAGGTGGATAGCCGTCCTCCTCTGGGTGGAATCTCTTCGTCAGCGAAGCCGGCGCAACGCGATGCGAACAACACAGCGCACTGCGCTGTCGATGTTCATCGAGCGCGGGTTCGATGATGTCACTGTCGGCGAAATCGCAGCCGAGGTCGGTATGGCTCCGTCCACGCTCTACCGACACTTCCGGACCAAGGAAGACATCGTTATGTGGGATGAGCACGACGCTGCGATCGATGTCGCACTCGATCGAGCGCTCGCAGGCAGGCCGCCACTCGAAGCGCTCCGGATGGTGTTCGTCGACGAACTTGCAACCCGGTATGACGTCGATCTCGACTTTCAACTTCGCCGAATTCGCTACATCTACGCAACGAAACAACTGCACGCCGCTGCGGTCGAAGCCGACCTGCGCACCCGCGCAGAACTCGCCACCGGACTCGAACAGACCATGACGAAACCGAATCGACCAGCTGCCGCGATCATCGCCGCAGCGGCGTCGCTGTTGGCCCTCGACATTGCCATCGATCGGTGGCAAGCCGACAACGCCAAACAATCTCTCGCCAAACGAATCGAAGAGTCTTTCCCAGCAGCTCGGGCAAATCAACCAGCTGGCCTGAAGCCGTCCCCGAGACACGCATGTCATGGCAGCAGTCGGACCGCTTTGCCCGTCCGCCACT
>JBLIMF010000210.1:0-4530 GCA_047638615.1 Gammaproteobacteria bacterium | reverse complement strand
CTCTGCCTCTGCCTCTGCCTCTGCCTCTGTCACCTGGAGCCGAACGATGATCGAGCTGTATCCCGCCATCGACCTGTTGGGCGGCCGTGTCGTGCGGCTTCGCCAAGGCGACTACGCCGACGAGACTGTCTATGGGAACGACCCGGTAGCGATGGCACGTAGCTTCGCCGAGGCGGGTTCGCCGTGGGTGCACGTCGTCGATCTCGACGCTGCTAAGTCCGGCGATCCAATCAACCGGCCGGTCGTTGCGGCGATCGTGCAGGCAGTCGAAGGTGCGAGCAAAGTCCAAACTGGCGGTGGCGTCCGCAGCGTGGCGGATGCCGAAGAATTGGCGAACGCCGGTGTGGCTCGCGTCGTGATGGGCTCAGCCGCTGTTCGCCAACCGTCGCTCGTCGCCGAGGCATCTACAGTTGTCTCGGTTGCGGTCGGCCTGGATCACCGCGTCGGTGAGATCTCGATTCACGGATGGACGCAGGGAAGCGGACTGATGCTCGACGACGCATACGGCCTGTTTCCTACCGCAGCTGTCTTTGTGATCACCGACATCGGTCGCGACGGAATGCTCGAAGGACCCGATATCGAGGGTCTGACACGGTCAGCTGCGTCTGCTCGTGCTCCGATCATTGCCTCGGGCGGTGTGTCGAGTATCGCCGACATCGAAGCATTGGCAAAGATTCCCGGCCTCGGCGGAGTGATCACCGGTAAGGCGGTTTATGAAGGGCGGTTCACGGTTTCCGAGGGCCTGACTGCACTGGCTGCAGCGCAGGAACTGCAGTCATGAAGGTCGCTCGAGTCATACCATGTCTCGACGTGGCCGAGGGCCGCGTGGTCAAGGGCACGAACTTTGTCGATCTCCGCGATGCCGGCGATCCGATCGAATTGGCCGCCAGGTATGACCTTGAGGGTGCTGATGAACTGGTGTTTCTCGACATCACCGCATCGAGCGACAATCGTGACACCACGATCGAAATGGTCCACCGCATTGCCGAGCAGGTTTACATCCCCTTCACCGTGGGCGGTGGCATCCGGACGCTCGAAGACGCACGCCGGATGCTGCGCGCTGGCGCCGACAAGGTCAGCGTGAACACCGCTGCGGTTCAGCGACCGGAGTTGATCTCTGAGATTGCCACCGAGTTCGGTGTCCAGTGTGTGGTGTGCGCCATAGATGCTCGGCGCCGACGACCTGCAGATGCTGCAGATGCTGCAGATGGTACGAGCCAGAGTTTGGCTCCGGACGTTCCTGTCGATGGATGGGAGGTCTACCTTCATGGCGGTCGAACCCCGACCGGTATCGACGCCATCGAGTGGGCAATCGAAGCGGTTCGCCTCGGGGCTGGCGAACTCCTGCTCACATCGATGGACCGTGATGGCACCCGGGAGGGGTTCGACGTCGAGCTGACCCGAGCGATTTCCAATGTTGTCAACGTGCCGATCATCGCCAGTGGCGGTGTCGGGACGCTTGAACATCTCGCCGACGGCGTCACTCTGGGCGGCGCCGATGCAGTCCTCGCGGCGTCGATCTTTCATTTCCGCGAGCACACCGTCGCCGCAGCCAAAGCAGCAATGACCGCTGCAGGCATCACCGTCCGCCCCGTAATTCCTCGCTGAATTTTTGTTTGCGTCACGAAATTGGCGGTTATCACCACCAAAATCGTTGCGCAAACGAGTCGTTGCGTAGGTTTTGCCAATGAGCGATTCTCTGGTCACGACGGAACGGCGCGATGGCGTCCTGATCTGCCACCTTGACGACGGCAAAGCAAACGCGCTGTCGCAGGCGATGATCACGGCAATCACTGACGCGCTCGGTGAGGCAGAGTCTGATGACAGCGTTCATGCCGTCGTGCTGCACGGACGAGACGGCAAGTTTTCTGCTGGCTTCGACTTGAACGTGATGCGCGGTGACGACGTTGCAGCAATGGTCGACCTCGTCGCCAACGGTGGTGAGCTTGTTCGGAAGATTTACGCTGCAGAGGTACCCGTGGTCGCGGCGTGTACTGGTCATGCGCTTGCGGCCGGTGCGCTCATGCTCCTCGGGTGCGATGTGCGTATCGGGTCCGACCGGCCGTGCAAGATCGGACTGAACGAGGTGGCGATTGGTATGACGCTCCCAGATTGGGCCCTAACAATTGCTGCCGACCGGCTGAGTAATCGACATCTGCAGCGGGCAATTCCGACCGCACGAATCACCGATGGTGCCGGCGCAGTCGACGCCGGCTACCTCGACGAGGTCGTTGCCGACGAAGCAGTCCTGGAAGTAGCGGTTGCCCAGGCGATCGAGTTCGCAGCGCTCAGCCCCAAGGCCTACGGAGTCACGATTCGCAAGATGCGCGGAAACACCGTTGCGACGATGGCCGAACAGATCGCTGCTGACCGCTCAGGCGGTGTCGGCGCACCACTCTGATCGCAAGTGGGTCACGCGCCTGAATCTTCGCGGTGCAAGCCGGTTGAGCGGGCAACAGTTGGCTACTGTCCGAAACATGGCAACCCCCACAATCAATCCCAATATGGAATACCGCCGCCTCGGCAATACCGGCCTGCAGGTGAGCATCCTGTCGTTCGGCAGCTGGGTCACGTTCAATACCCAGCTCGACAACCAGCTCGCTGCCGAGTGCATTGCCGCCGCTGGCGAAGCGGGCTGCAACTTCTTTGATAACGCAGAGGCCTACGACGGTGGCAAGGCCGAAACGATCATGGGCCAGGCATTCCGCGACCTCGGCTGGGAGCGCTGGTCGTACGTGCTCACCACCAAGGTGTTCTGGGGTATCAACGGCGAAGTCCCGAATATGAAGAACACGCTCAATCGCAAGTACCTCATGCAGGCGATCGACGGCTCGCTCGAGCGGCTGGAGCATGACTTCGTCGACGTTCTCTACTGTCACCGTTCCGATCCGAACACGCCGCTCGAAGAGACCGTGTTCGCGATGAGCGACATCGTGTCGTCCGGCAAGGCCACCTACTGGGGTACGAGCGAGTGGAACGCCGAAGAGATTCGTGGCGCCATTGAAATCGCTGAGAAGCATCATCTCCACAAGCCGGTCACCGAGCAGAGCCAATACAACTTGTTCGAACGCAAAAAGGTCGAGCGCGAGTACAGCCGCCTGTGGGACGACTACCGCTACGGCAACACGATCTGGAGCCCGCTCGCATCAGGTCTGCTGACTGGCAAGTACAAAGACGGCATCCCGGACGACTCGCGCGGCGCACTGAAGGGCTACGAGTGGCTGCAGGATCGCTTCACCAACGAGGCCGAGGTGACCAAGGTTGAGAACTTGCGTCCGATCGCCGATCGATTCGGTTGCACGCTTGCTCAGCTCGCACTTGCCTGGGCGACGAAGCACCCGATGGTCTCAAGCGTCATCACCGGCGCATCACGCGTCAGCCAGGTCGTTCAGAACTTCGAAGCCGTCGATGTGATCCCGCTGATCACCGACGAGGTCGACGAAGAGATGCGCGCCATCGTCAAGGCGTGAGAACACCCTCCTCAAACAGGGTGTGAATGATGAAAATGAGGGCGCGCTTGGCAACGAGTTCGGTACGGCCGTTGAGAAAGTGATCCGCTGAGGCGATTATCTCGTGAGTGGTCTGTGGCCACTCCGAGATAATCGCCTCAGTCGCGTCCGGTGCTGAGAACTGGTCGTGGGCGGGCGTGAGGACGAGCGTCGGCACATCCATCCCGCGAATTGTCGGCATCGCTGCGAGCGGGGGAGCAACGAGCACTTTTGTTCTGATCCGGACATCGTCGAGCTGACTCACGATCGCTGCGCCGAACGAGTAACCGGTGGCGATGAGGGGCAGGTTGGGCAGCATCGGGCACGGCCAGGTCGGCCTGCAGTGCGACACCATCGCCAGTCATCAGTTGCAGGTCTTCGGCAGCGGTCTCGGTCATGAGCCCCGACGGTACCCTCAGCGCTCATGACCAGGCCCGACGAGAAGCTGCCGATCAAAATGCTGAACGACCGCGTGCTGGTCAGCGTCTCCGACAGGGGCTCCGACCGCAAGTCGTCCGGCGGCATCGTGATTCCTGCTACGGCCCAGGTCCAGAAACGACTGGTCTGGGCCACCGTGGTTGCCCAGGGCCAGAATGTTCGGAGCTGTGAGATTGGCGACAAGGTGCTGTTCAGCCCTGACGATCGCTACGAGGTTGAAGTGCAGGGCGAGGATTACGTCATGCTCCGCGAGCGCGAGCTCCACGCGGTTGCTGCCGAACGCATCGAAGCGTCAACCGGCCTCTACCTCTGACCCGCCGCGTTTACGGCCCTGCGATCTGGTCTACATTGCAAACTCCGAACCACCAAGGAGATTCCAATGATCAAAGTCAGCGTCATGTACCCGAGCGGCGACGACGCAACGTTCGACATGGAGTATTACAAGACGACCCACATGGAGATCGTTGACCGGGCGATGCAGCCCAGCAGGTGGGAGATCGAGTCCGGGATGGACGGGCCGTACATCGCGATTGGCAATCTCTACTTCGATTCGACTGAGGCCATGCAAGCTGGCATGGGCGAGGCAGGCGAGGCGCTTGCTGAC
>JBLIMF010000209.1:0-4530 GCA_047638615.1 Gammaproteobacteria bacterium | reverse complement strand
GCGGCGAATGCATGTCCACCGTCTTCATTGGCCAGTACATAGAAAAAGTAAAAACATTCCGATGGATTCGGCAGATCCACACAGATCGGGTCGCCGGGCGCCGGGTTGGGTGCTGGGTTCAATGCAGCTCTAATCGAAGCCCGACCCGGATTAGCGATTGGCGTCACCGGCAGCCCGTTTCGGAGGTACGTGTTCCACGGCGTGTCGATCTGGCGGATCGCTGAAAATGGAAGGTCGGGATCGATGCCGTTGCGGTCGCGCCCGTAGTAAACGGACGCGTCGATCTCGAGGTTCATGCCGACAAACTCTCGGTTCAAGATGACGCGCGAGATCTTCGCCCGGTCCTCAGAAACCGCTGCTTCACGCTCGATCAACGAGGCCACGATCAACACTTCGTACGGCGTGTAGCCCAGCTGGCGAGCCTTGGCTTCAAGATCTTCCTGTTCGCCGACACGTTCCATGAGAGCAATCATGCGGTCGAGCAGCTGCACCTCCAAATCAGCATTCGACACGGAGTAAGTGTCGGGGAAGAGCAGGCCTTCGAGCGTGTTCTTCCCTGGGGGCAGCCACTTGGCGATCACAGAATTGTTCTCTGCTGCTGCAATGAACTCGGTTTCGTTCATCCGCTCGATCACCGCATCGACCCGACGCGCCATGCGCGCAATCGTAAAGCCCTCAGGAAATGTGACGCTGGTACTGGTCTCAGCAGGCGGGATTCGCAATCGTGCAAGCACGTTGCCCATATGGTCGTTGGCGCGAAGTTGGTAAAAGCCAGGAACGATCTCGATCGGCTCGTTGCCGACGTAACGATCCCAGACGCCCACATCAGTGATGTAGCCCTCTTCGAACAGCAGATCGGTCACAACGTCGAAGTCAGCATCTTCGGGAACGGTGAAGCTTTGTAGTGCGCCCGGGTCGCCTTCGGGGTTGATTTTGCCGAGATACCACCAGCCGACCACGCCGGCGATCAGGATCACGGCCGTCACGAGCACCATAGATGTGTACACGGCCCACTTGATGGGTCTGGTCTGGCGACGCAGCCGCTCGACAGAGCCGGTCTGATCGGTCGAGTCCCATGGGTCCGTCGGCCAATCCATAGCTGGGCGGTCGTCGACATTGACGTGTGCCTCAGGAAGCAACGGATCGAGCGGTGTCACGGCGTGCCCCAGGTATTGCGTCGGTGGTCGAGCCATGCCTGCAACATCACGGCAGCAGCCATTTTGTCGACGATCAGACGCTGCCGCTGGCCACTCAGGCCAGCCTCACGCATCGCCTGTTCGGCAGTCACCGTGGTGAATCGCTCGTCATACATTTCCACCGGCACCCCGACCACGGTAGCCAGCTGTTCGGCCTCCTTGGTGGCACCCCTGGCTGCTGGCCCCATGGTGCCGTCGAGCGAGAGGGGCAACCCGACAACAATAAGTTCGCACTCTTCGTCCCTGACCAGTTTCTTGATTTCGGCATGGTCGTGGCGGCGCGATTTTGAGCGATGCACCGTCGTTAACGCCCCGGCAATCGTGCCGGAAATGTCACTGACCGCAATGCCAACGCGCTTCGACCCTAAGTCGACACCGAGCGCCCGAACGCCGGGAATCCGAGTCACCGCAATGCCGTCACAGCACCGCCGAAACGGCTTCGGCTGCGATGCCAAGTGCGGCTGGGATGCCCGAGGGATCCTTGCCGCCGGCCGTAGCGATATCGCCCTTACCGCCGCCACCGCCGCCGACTGCCTTGGCCGCGTCCTTGATGAGGAGCGAGGCCGGCATGCTGTTGCCTGGCTGCACAGCCCCGACGAGAGCGACGCCGCCTGTGTCGGTTTCACCGATCAGCACAACAACCTTGATGCCTTCACGCTGCCGCACCGCTATGGCGAGCTCGCGCATATCGCCGGGTGTGAGGCCGTCGACTTGGGTGACGACAACGCCTTCGACGGCAATTTCAGCCAACTCGGCCGCCCGCCCGGCAGCGAGCTGTGAACGGAGCGTCTTGATCTGATCGTGGAGGCCTTTGACCTCGTCGATCTTGCGCTGGACACCACCGAGGAGATCGTCGGACTGGGTACCGAGTAGCTGCGCAGCATCTGCGATCATGGACTCATCGCGTTGGAGCAACGCAACGCTGGCATCGCCGGTCACCGCCTCAATGCGGCGCAAATTCGAGCCGATTGACGACTCGCTCACGACTTTCACGGTGCCGATATCGCCGGTGGCCCGGACGTGGGTACCGCCGCACAGCTCAATGGTTGAGCCAGCTTCGAGGACACGCACCATGTCGCCGTACTTATCTCCAAAGAACGCAATGGCTCCGAGTGCTTCGGCTTCGGCTTTGGTGGTTTCGAAGATTCGAGTGGGCATGTTGCCGAGCGTTTCGTGGTTGGCGATGTTTTCGATCTGCGTGATCTGTTCTGGTGTGACCGCGTCGTAGTGCGAGAAGTCGAATCGGAGGCGGTCGGGACCAACCATCGAACCGGCCTGCTTGACGTGCTCACCAAGAACGTGGCGCAATGCGTAGTGCAGCAGATGGGTTGCCGTGTGGTTGCGACGGATCGCATCACGGCGAAGTACGTCGATCGACGCCGTGCAGGTTTGTCCAGCAATAACAGTGCCTTCGACGACCTGGGCGCTGTGTCGACGCAGGTTCGGGAGCGCGAACGTGCAGTCAAGCACCGTGGCGGTACCGGTGTCAGTAGTGATTGAGCCCGAGTCACCAACTTGGCCGCCCGACTCGGCATAGAACGGCGATGTGTCGAGGAAGATCTCGATCGTCGGATTGCCGGCCTCATCGTCAGGTCCATCGAGAATCGCAAGCACCCGACCGTCGGCGAAGTCGTCGGTGTAGCCCACGAAATTCGTGGTCCCGAACTGGTCGAGCACATCGCGGTATGCGTCCATGGCCGCAACGTCGACCCCGCCCTTGCGGGCAGCCTTCGCGCGCTCGCGCTGCTCGGTCATCGATGCGTTGAACTCGTCGAGATCGACCTCGACTTTACGTTCGCTCGCGATTTCCTGGGTGAGTTCCAGTGGGAAGCCGTAGGTGTCGTGCAACAGGAAGGCGGTGGAGCCGGAGAGTTTTTCGGCGTCGTCGTTGAGCTCGCCGTCGAGAATAGCCAGGCCGTTCTTCAGAGTGTGACGGAAACGTTCTTCTTCCTTACCAATGACATCGGTGATGAAACTCATGTTCTTGGTGACGTCTGGGTACGCGATGCCCATGACCTCGCCTGCCACAGCGACGAGACTCGGCATGACCAGCTTTTCGGTGCCCAAAAGATAGGCAAATCGGACGGCCCGGCGAATAATCCGACGAAGGACGTAGCCGCGAGCCTCGTTGGAGGGGAAAACTCCGTCGTTGACCAGCATCGTCGCTGATCGGGCATGCTCGGCCAGGACCCGCATGGCGAAACTTGCACGGTCGTCGTAGTCGCCCACCTTGTAGCTGTGTCCGGTGATCGAGCACGCCTCGTCGATGAGTGGTCGCATGAGATCGGTTTCCCAGACGGAGTCGACACCCTGCATCAGCGCCAAGATGCGCTCGAGCCCAGCACCCGTATCGATCGAGGGAGACGGCAGCGGCGTGCGATTGCCGTTTGCGTCTTGGTTGAACTGCATGAAAACCAGGTTCCAGATCTCCATGAACCGGTCGCCAGCCGGGTCGCCGAGGGGGCCGCCATCGGGGCCGAACTCGGCTCCTCGATCGATGTGAATCTCGCTGCAGGGGCCGCAGGGACCGACATCGCCCATTTGCCAGTAGTTGTCTTTGTCACCGAGCCGCTGGATGCGCTCCATCGGTACACCAACCTGCTCATGCCAGATCTGCTCGGCTTGGTCGTCCGACTCATGGACCGTGATCCACAGCTGGTCGCCATCGAAGCCCCAACCGCCGCTTTCACGCGATGACGTCATCAGGTCCCACGCATATGGAATTGCGTCGGTCTTGAAGTAGTCGCCGAAGCTGAAGTTGCCCATCATCTCGAAAAACACGAGGTGACGCTTAGTGCGACCTACTTCGTCGAGGTCGTTGTGCTTGCCGCCAGCACGCGCACACTTTTGCGAGCTGACGGCCCGCTGGAACGGGGGCTTTTCATTGCCGACGAAGTAGTCCTTGAACGGCACCATGCCGGCCACGTTGAACAGCACGGTCGGATCGTGCGGGATGAGGCTCGCTGACTGGACAACTGTGTGGTCCCGTGCCGCGAAGTAGTCGCGGAAGGAATTGCGGAGTTGATCAGCGGTCATCGCGTTGGCTGGAAGGGTCGTCATATCGCCCCTCAGCCTACCGACGCCGGTACATTCGCTGGGTGCCCATTGACGTCCACGAATGGATCAGCTTCGACGACACGGACGAGCATCGCACCTGGTTGTTCGATGCCACATTTTTGCGATCGAACTACATGTGCATCTTCGGGTGCGGCTGCAAGGGCGTGCTCGATGAACCGGCCCCCGAACTGCAGCAGGGCTGTTGCTCGTTCGGAGCACACTTCGTCGACGAAGCCGACGTCAAGAACGTCGAGGCTTCTTTCCTTCGAGTCAAGCC
>JBLIMF010000208.1:0-4590 GCA_047638615.1 Gammaproteobacteria bacterium | reverse complement strand
AAGCCTAACGTGACCCGATCACCGGCCACGGCCAGTTCTGCGTTCGACCAGCCACCCTCGGGCCCAATTGCAACGATCCGATCGCTTGCGGTCAATGCTCGCCCGCCAGGTTCGGCAACTGCGGCGCCCGCGAGAATGTCAGATGCCTTGATCGGCGGCAGGACTTCGAGAAGAACCGTTCGGCGGCTCTGCTGAGCTGCGCTCTCGGCAATCCGTTTCAAGCGAAGAAGCTTCTTGTCAATGTCTGATGACTTCCACCTGACGACCGAATGATCGGCGTCGAGCAACTGCAATCGGCCGACGCCCAATTCGGTGACTTTCTGAACAAGCCAATCGAGCCGCTCCCCCTTCGGCATCGCTGTTGCAAGTACGGGCGGCGCACCGCGCGGTGCTTCGAATTCGACATCACCCGTCGCCTCAATGCGCATCGCCTGCCGCTCACCAACGACCGTCGCCAGGCGCCAGCGCCCAGCGCCGTCGCACACACTGATGACTGCGCCCTCGCGGAGCCGAAGGACCCGGCTGAGGTGGTGCTCGGTGTCGTCGGACAGTGCAATGACACCATCGACTCCCAGCTCTTCGAAGCCGACGAAGACGTGAGCTGCTGCTCGTCGCCGATCGTCGGCACCGCTCATGAGAACGCTGACTTGATGCGTGAGAACAGACCTTCCTTGCCGTTCCCCACCACTTCGTTACGGCCCTTCGCATACACGATGAGCGATTCAACTTCGTCGTCGCTCAACTTGGTCGGAATGTCTACGCGGACTCGCGCAATGAGATCCCCTCGTCCGCGGCCTTGCAGATGAGGCACCCCACGCTGGCGCAGGGTGAAGGCGCGTCCTGGCTGTGTACCTGCCGGAATGACGAGGTCTTCATCGCCGTCGAGTGTTTCGAGCGAGAGCGACGTTCCGAGCGCGGCCTGTGCAAACGAAATGCCGACGTCCGTGATCAGATCGTGATCTTCGCGGACGTAGCGATCGTGCGGGGACACTCGCAAATGCACGTACAGGTCGCCGTTGGCGCCACCTCGAGGGCCGGCTGCCCCACGACCCGTCAGGCGAAGTGTGGAACCCGTGTCTACGCCGCCGGGAACATCGACCTGATAGCTCTTGTCAACGGTCACTCGGCCCTGCCCCCGACAAGCCGAACATGGAGTGGAGATCACTTGGCCCATACCTCCGCATCGGCCACAGGGACTTGCAGTGACCATCTGGCCGAGCAGGCTTTGGCGGACACGCTGTACCTGACCAGCGCCGCCACAGTCGGTGCAGGTGGCCGGCTTGGTGCCTTCAGCAGCGCCGGTGGCATCGCAGTCGCCGCACGCCACTGGCAGCTTCAGCTCAACATTGATCTGATCACCAAACACTGCCTGTTCGAGCGTAAGGTCTGCAACGATTTCGAGGTCTTGTCCGCGAGGCGGACCACTTGGACCTCGGCTCCGGCCACCACCACCGAATGGGCTTCCGCCGCCTGCGCCGCTGAAAAAGGCATCAAAAATGTCGCCAAGTCCACCGCCAAACATGTCTTCGTTCGACTGGCCGCCGCCGCCGCTGCCACCGCCCACACCGGCTTCGCCGAACTGATCGTAGCGCTGGCGCTGCTTGTCATCGGAAAGCACCTGGTAAGCCCGGGCGACCTCCTTGAACTTGCCCTCGGCCTCGGCGTCATCCGGGTTGGCATCGGGGTGCAGCTCGCGAGCACGCCTGCGATATGCCTTTTTGATTTCGTCAGCTGATGCGCTGCTCGAAACACCTAACAAGTCGTAAAAGTCAGCCATGGCGAAGTACAGGATGCCGGGAAATCGTACTGTTCCGAAACCCGCGTCCTTGCTCCACCTGACTGACTCAAGCCCGAATCAATCAGGATCATCCCTCGTCGATGCGATGACCGAGGCGTTCGCTGACCACTTCGACGGTTGCGAGCGCCTGCGGATAGTTCATCCGGGTCGGGCCGAGGATCCCGACAGAGCCAAGGTGCTCGCCGTCGACCACGACCGGAGCAACGACGACCGAGCACGCTGAAAGCGGCTCGATGCCGTGCTCGCCGCCGATCGACACCGACATACCGCGGCCGACAATGTCACTGACCAGAGACACCACGACGAACTGCTGCTCGAGTGTGTGGAGCACAGAACGCACGACTTCGACGGCATCAAATGCGCGCGCCACTTCGGATGCGCCACCGGTGTAAACGAGGTCACCAGAGCCAACCTTGCCAAGTTCGTTCAGCGCAACCGAACAGATGCGATCGACCGCTTTGTCGCCGGCCGGGGTGACCTCCGGCAGGGATCCGAGTGCTGCGCCGACCAGTTCTCCAGCAAGGTGAGCAGATGCTGAATCAACACAAACATCGTCGTCGTCTTCGGTGAGTTCGATCGTGGTGTTCTCAACCGAACCGTTGGCGAGCACAACAACCACGGTGGCTGCAGTCGACGACAGCGTGACAATCTGAACACTCCGGATCGGGGCCGCCTCGGCCTTCGGGCCGACGACCACTGCGGCGCTGTGGGTGAGGTCTGCGAGCAGGTTGCTGGTTTGGTGGAGCAACGCTTCGAGCCGACCGTGGGCGGTGGAGAAGAAGGAGCCGACCTGCCGGGTAGTGGCCTGATCGAGTGTTCCGGGTGTTGAAAGATTGTCGACGAAGTAGCGGTAGCCCTTGTCGGTTGGGATTCGGCCGGCGGAAGTGTGCGGCTGCACGAGGTAGCCCTCAGACTCAAGCGCCGCCATTTCGTTACGGACCGTTGCCGAAGACACGTTGATGTTGGGGGCCGAGGAGATAAGCGTCGAACCGACGGGCTGGGCCGTGGCGATGTACTCCTGCACAACTGCACCGAGAATCGCTGTCTTGCGGTCGTCCAACATCGCAACGATGATGCTACTTGAGCGCTTACTTCATCGCCTTGAGCCTGCGCAGTGCTTCCTCGCGCTCGGCTCCGTGATCGACCATTTGGGGCAGCGAATCCGGTGCCCACTTTTGGACGTACTCACCTCTCGAGTCATACCTACTTTCCTGCGTAGAGGGGTTGAAGACCCGGTAGTACGGAGACGCATCGGTGCCAGTGCCAGCAACCCATTGCCAACCGTGGTTGTTCGACGCGATATCGCCGTCGATCAGGTGCTGCATGAACCATTGTGCACCCCACTGCCAAGGCAGATGGAGGTCCTTAACGAGAAAACTCGCCACGATCATTCGAACCCGGTTGTGCATCCAGCCGGTCGCCGCGAGCTGTCGCATCCCGGCGTCGACCATGCCGAACCCTGTCTGGCCGGCGCACCACCGATCGAACTTCGTGCGTGCCGCTGCATCGGTGTCGACCTGCATGGCGTCGTACTTTGAGTTCAGATTCTTCCAGGCGGTGCGTGGCTGCACGAAGAGCACGTCGGCGTAGAAGTCACGCCATGCGAGCTCGCTCGAGAACACCATCGGCCCGTCGTCCTTCGCACCGCTCAGGTCGAGATTGGACAGCACGGTGCGGGGATGGATCGCGCCCCACTTAAGGTCAGGCGAGAGTTGGCTGGTGCCAGGGATCGCTGGGCGGTCGCGGGCGTCGTTGTAAGCCTCGACACCGGACCGCATGGTCCCGTCGGCGGCAGCGGCAGACTCGAGAAAGCCCGCAAGTCGCTGGTGCGCTTCGGCTTCGCCAGCCGGAGGAAGGTCGATGCCGGGATCGGGCCGGTCGAAGATTGGCTCGGTGACGCCAGCGATCACCGAGGCCGGTGTCCAGCGAATGTTGTCGGGGTCGTCGTACGGTGCAACCCAGCCCACGGTGCGCCACACCTTCGAGAACGGTGTGAACACTTTGTACGGCGTGCCATCGCCCTTCACAACACTGCCGGGGTCGACGGCATACGGCGAGCCGACGCCTTGGAGGCTGCGGCCGTCGGCACGGAGCGCCTCGACAACGGCTGTGTCGCGCCGCCGTCCGTATGGCGAGTAGTCGCGACTGACAAAGACTCTCGCCGCATCAAGGCGCGCAGCCAGCGAAGGAATCACCGTGACAGGATCGCCGTGGGCGATCAGTAAGTGCCCACCGGACCGTTCGCGGATCGATGCGTCGAGGGCTGTCAGGACGTCGTGCAAGTACGCAAGCCGAGGTGCTCCCGATGTCGCGAACATCGGGTCGACAACGAAGACCGGGACGACGTCATTGCCATCGGCACCCGCTGCCAGGAGGGCGGGAAGGTCGCCGAGGCGAAGATCGCGACGGAACCACATGATCGAGCGGGAGGGCACGCCGCTCGTTCTATCCGACGATCGACGCCCCAGCCATATCCTGCCGGATCTCCCCAGCCGAGCTCAGCCGAGGTGCCGAGCCCACCAGGCGTTGCGGAACACGCCGTGGGGATCGAGGCGGTGTGCCAGTTCGACAAAATCTTCGAACATCTCGTACGAACTGCGTGCCGAGAACCGGTCGGCGTGGAACACCTTGCCCCAGTGCGGCCTCGGGGCGAATGGTGCAAGCGCATCTTGGACCGCAGCCACAGCGCGGTTGAGGTTGCCAACCTCTCCCCCGGCCCCGCCATCGGGATGCCAGGTGAAATGGAACGCAACGGACGGGCGCAGATATTGCGGACTCATCCACAGCTCGTC
>JBLIMF010000207.1:0-4602 GCA_047638615.1 Gammaproteobacteria bacterium | reverse complement strand
GCCCAGCCGGACGTGACGAAGCGGTCGCGCCACTCGAGTAGCGGCAGGTTCGGATCCCATTCAGAGCGGAACCAGTCGAGCACCTCACGACGGATATCAGCCTCGGTGGTAGTCATGGAAGCCCATCCTCGCGTGCAGCCGATACCTCGGACCGAGTCGCACGGCCGTGGCGCAACCGACATTCAGCTGGCAGGATCACCCAATGCCCAAGATGCGCGAACTCACCTCCGTCGATGCCGACTACGCCACGATCGGACCGAACCAGACAACACTTCGCCAGCCGATCGCTGTTCCGGCAACCACACTCTTCAACTGCCTGGCCAACGGCCCGGCATGGAAGGAATGGCTCGGTATCGACGTCGAGTGGACATCGCCGGAGCCACACGGCGTCGGCACGACGCGCACGGCAACGACGACCGGCGTGACAATCGAGGAGTTCTTTCTCACGTGGGACGAGGGCGAACGTATGGTCTTCCGCTTCGACCGGACGACGCTGCCGATGAAATCGTTCGCTGAGCACTACGAATGCACCCCCCACGGCGACGACGCGTGCGAACTCGAGTGGAGCTACGCATTCGAAGGCAGCGGGCCACTTGGCACCGTCTTCGCCCAGGTGTTCGGTGCAGTCTTCGGGCTCCAGAACAAGCGAGCGGTCAAGAAGCTCGCGAAGCTGCTCGAAGCTGACCCGCATCGATTCGCCTAGCGCCGTAGCGAGAGGCAAGCCGCCGTGCTAAAGATTCCGTCAGCGGGGCGGCAGCGAGTGGATGACACTCACCGAGTGGGTGGTCACTGCGGCCTGGCGCACTTTGGCGAGTTCACGGTACTCGGGTGAATCCCACCAGGTCATCAATGCCTCTTCGGACGGAAACTCGATCATGATCGTTCGGCCGGATTCGCGTTCACCTTCGAGCACGGTGACGTTGTCGTCGTACGTCACGAAGCGGGCGCCCGACGGCTTGAGTACGGGGAAGAACCCCTTTTCGTAATTGCGATAGCCCTCGACGTCGTTCACGGTGATGTGGGCAATGAAGTACACAGGTTGTGCGGCAGTGTCGTTCGACATGTTGATGCTCCTCGATGCGGTTCTGAGCTGGCGCCATGGGCCAGCGATACGCAGACATCTTGGCATGGTCGCCATCGAGCTCTCCCTCCGGACATCCCACTCTCGTAGGGTCGGCTCGTGACGAACCTCTACTCGACGCTGGCCGAACGCTTCCGCTCCCGCTTGGACGCCACCTTTCTGCGAGTCCCAGACGACCAATTGCTCACGTACCGCGACGTCGACCAACGGTCGGCACGCATGGCGACGGTGCTCCACGATCTTGGCGTTGGGGTCGGTGACCGCGTCGTCGTGCAGATCGACAAGTCAACCGACAACGTCGCGCTCTACTTGGCATGCCTGCGTATCGGTGCGGTCTTCGTTCCTCTGAACACCGCATACACGCCTGGCGAGGTGCGGTACTTCGTCGACGACGCTGCTCCGACGGTCGTCATCTCCCGTCCGGGAACACTCGATGACCTGCCAACCAGCGTTGTCCATCTCGACACCGACGGAACTGGGCCGTTCGCCGAGGCTGCTGACGCTGCCGACCCGTTCGACCAGGTGATCGAACGCGCGCCCGACGACGTCGCCGCAATGCTCTACACGTCGGGGACGACAGGCCGATCCAAAGGGGCCATGCTGACCCATGAAAACCTGGAGTCGAATGCCCTGGCACTCCACGAGATCTGGGGTTTTGGACCCGACGATGTGCTGCTCCACACGCTGCCCATTTTTCATGTCCACGGGCTGTTCGTCGCCCTGCACTGTGCGATGCTCAGCGGCAACGAGGTCATCTTCCTGCCAAAGTTTGGCCCTGCTGAGGTCGTTGAGCAACTGCCGAATGCAACGGTGATGATGGGTGTCCCCACGCAGTACACCCGCCTCATCGCTGATGACCGGTTCACGACGGACGCGTGCGCCTCCGTCCGGTTGTTCACGTCTGGGTCAGCACCGATGACCGAGGCGGTCCACGCCGACTTCACCGCACGGACCGGCCACCAAATTCTCGAGCGTTACGGCATGACCGAGGCAGGCATGATCACGTCGAACCCCTACGACGGGGAACGCCTCCCGGGCACCGTCGGGTTCCCTCTTCCAAGCGTCGACCTCCGGGTCAGTGACAACGACGGTACTCCGGTGCCGACCGGCCAGACTGGTGTCGTCGAGATCCGCTCCCCCGGCCTGTTTGCTGGCTACTGGCAGATGCCCGAAAAGACAGCAGCGGAGCATCGCGACGGCGGCTGGTTCATTACCGGTGATGTCGGCTCGGTCGACGCGACAGGCCGCCTCACGCTCGAGGGTCGGTCGAGTGACATGATCATCAGCGGCGGCTACAACGTGTACCCGAAGGAAATCGAGATGGTCCTCGACGAGGTTCCGGGCGTGCTGGAGACCGGCGTCATCGGCGTGCCCCACCCAGACTTTGGCGAGGCCGTCGTCGCCATCGTTGTACGCGATGGTTCGGCCGAGTTGACCGACGGACAGCTTGCGTCCGCGCTCGATGGCGTCCTCGCCCGCTTCAAGCACCCCAAGCAGTACATCGACGCAAGCGAACTCCCGCGCAACGCCATGTCGAAGGTCCAGAAGGCGACGCTCCGAACCGAACACGCCTCCCTGTTCATCGATTAAGCGAGCAGCTAACCAGCAATCGTCGGGTTGAAGCGTTCTGGTGACCCTTCGCCGCGCTCTGATGCTGCGGTGAATGCCTCAGCGATTCTGCCCGCAGCCGCGCTGACCGCGTCGGACGAGTCGGTGCGGGAAATCGCCATCCATTTCACGGTGATGTCGCGGCCTGCGAGCGGCGCGACCACGACCGTTCGGTGCGGCCGGTTCCACGTCAGGACCATCGACGGCTGGATCGTGACGCCATGGCCGCCGCCAACCAGTCGGAGTAACATTTCGAGCGACTGCACCTGGACAACCGTCGTTGGGACGACGTCAGCGGCGAGGAAGAACTCGTGGAACTCGAAGCCACGCGACGGTCGATAGTCCGATGTGAGAAATGTCTGCGCGTACAGGTCTTCGGGGCTGACCGGCCCGCTCGTGGCGAAGGTGCTGTCAGCTGGAACCGCTGCGACGAGGACGTCCGAGGCAAGCGTCAGCGCGGTGAGCCCAGTCGGCCGAGTCGACCACGGGGCGATGGCTAGATCCGCTGCCCCAGACCGGACCGCATCGAGGAGGTCCTCGTCCCTGAACCGGAGAAGCTCGACCCTGGCGTGGCCATCGACGGGTGCAAACGTGTCGATCAGCCAGCCAGCTGTGTCGTAGAAGCCAACTGCGACGCGGACCCTTTCTGGCTCGCCGCTGCCGATCCACCGCGCCGTCAGCAGTGCTCGGTTGATCTGTCGTTCGATGTCGCCTGCACTGTTCGCGAGGTGCTCGCCCGCCGGCGTGAGGCGAATCGTGCGGCCGCTCGTCGTGGTCAGCCGCGTGCCTGCCCGACGTTCGGCCTCGGCGAGTCGATGGCTCGCAGCAGACGGGCTGAGGTGCAGGCGTCGTGCCGCATCACCCAGCCGGCCCATTTCTCGCAGAGCTGCCAGCAGTTGGAGATGCGCACGATCTAACACATGCATAGTGTGCATCATTGGGGCGTAAAAGACGCGCTGGACGGGATGGTTTTGTACTCCGATACTGGTGAAGTGCGCACGATCAACAACGACACCCGGCACCTTTCAGGAGCAGTCAGCAAGACAAAGACGGCTCGGCCCACAGTTGCCGTGGCTGCTGCTGCGGTCGGATTCGGATTCAGTCCGTACTTCGCGACTCGAGCGTTCGATGTCGGTATCGATCCGATCGCGGCATCGTTCCTTCGCATCCTGGTGCTCTTCGTCGTCCTCGCACCCTGCGCTCCACAATTGCGCTGTTGGCGACGCGAGTCGTTGATCGTGTTCGCCGGCGGAGCGGTCAGCATGCTCGGCTTCGCCGGGTACTTCGTTGCGCTCGACCGGGCACCGGTCGCAGCAGCAACCGTCGTCTACTACACGTACCCGGTCGTGGTCCTCGTCCTCTCCGCAATCGTTTGGAAGCGGCCGCTGCACGCCCGAGAAATTGCTGTTGCCGGCACGATCCTGTTTGGTGTCGTCCTGAGCGTGGGCCCCACCGGGATGTCGACCTCAGTCGCCATCGCACTCCTCCCCGCCGTCGCCGCTCCAATCGGGTGGGCGACGTATCTGTTGGTGCTCAGTGGCCCAGCAGCAGCCATGCCCACGGCACCCAAGATCTTCGCCGGAGCGGCCGGAGGCGTGACCGTGCTGCTTCCGCTCACCTTCGCCCGAACCGGCCTCCATATCGCCCCGATGACAACCGATGCACTCCTTGCGGTCACCTTCCTCACCCTCTGCACACTCGCAATCCCCGCTGCGCTCGTCACCTGGGGCGCACCCTTGGCCGGTGATCGAGCAACCGGGATGATCGGCAGCCTCGAGTTCGTCGTGGCGCTCGCTGCAAGTTGGACGTTGATGGGCGTTCCGCTCGGCACCGCACAGCTCGCCGGCGCCGGCCTGGTGTGTGGTGGAGTTGCTGTTGCTTCGCGCTGGACCGGTCAACACTGAGGCGCCAAC
>JBLIMF010000206.1:0-4623 GCA_047638615.1 Gammaproteobacteria bacterium | reverse complement strand
ACCTGGCGTCTCTGCGCCGAGCAGACCATCGAGCAATACCGCGAGGTACTCGCAATGCCCGACAACATCGCCAAGCTCAAACGCAACGGCCGAATCTGATCGATACGGATCGCAGGAAGACCCCTTTCACATGTTGACGATCAAATTCGACAAGCTCGGCCTCAAGCCCGGCGACAGAGTCCTCGACGTGGGCGCCGGTTTCGGTCGCCACGTCTTTGAGTGTGCACGACGTGGTGCCGATGTCGTGGCGCTCGACTACGCCCAAGACGAAGTGGTACAGACACGTGCCACCCTCGGCGCCATGGTCGAAGCCGGCGAAATCGACATCGACCGGTTCAAGGGTGTGCTGCGGGGCGATGCCACAAAGCTGCCGTTTGCCGACGGCGCTTTTGATGTCGTCATCACCTCCGAAGTGCTCGAGCACATTCAAGACGACGTGTCAGCGATATCCGAGATGGTGCGCGTCCTCAAGCCCGGCGGCATGTTTGCCGCAACAGTGCCGGCCTGGTTGCCCGAAAAGATCAACTGGATGCTGAGTGAGGAATACCACGCCCCAATCAGCGTCGGCGGCCACGTACGGATCTACTCGGCCACCGAGTTGAAGGCGAAGCTGGTCAGCGCCGGCCTCGATCCGCAAGGCACACATCGCGCCCACGCATTGCACTCGCCGTACTGGTGGCTGAAGTGTGCAGTCGGCCCGACCAACAATGATCATCCACTCGTGACGAAATACCGCGAGTTTCTCGAGTGGGACATCATGACGCAGCCGACCTCGACCAAGATCGCCGAGAAGGTGCTGTCGCCGGTACTCGGCAAGAGCATCGTGTTGTACGGGCACAAGCCAGCGAGCGTTGCGTGAGCGCAGTTCCTTCACTTGAAGGCGTCATCACTGCCGAGGAGGTCCGTGAAACTGCTGAACACCTGGCCTCGCTGCAACTGCCAAACGGAATGATTCAGTGGTTCCCCGGCGGTCATAGCGACCCGTGGAACCACATCGAATCAGCGATGGCGCTCGATATCGCCGGGCTCCACAAAGAAGCCGAACGTGCCTACGAGTGGCTCGCCGACATCCAGCGCCCCGACGGCAGCTGGCACAACTACTACCGCCCAGATGGGTCGGTCGAAGATGCCAAGATCGACACCAACGTGTGCGCCTACATCGCCGCCGGCGTGTGGCATCACTGGCGCAGCACCTGGGACCGCGGGTTCGCCGAAAACATGTGGCCGACCGTCGAGCGGGCGCTCGACTTCGTGCTGAGTCTTCGTCGCGACGACGGCATACCGCTGTGGGCAGTCGAGCCCGACGGCCAGCCGTGGGACTACGCACTACTCACCGGTACGGCCAGCATCCAGCACGCTCTGCGCTGCGGCGCTCACCTCGGTGAAGCCATCGGTTCGCCCCGGCCCGAGTGGAGCCGCGCTGCCGCCACGATGTGCGAAGTGATTCGCTCGAAGCCTGACGCGTTCGAACCGAAGACGCGCTGGGCAATGGACTGGTACTACCCGGTGCTCACCAGCGCACTCACGGGAACTGCTGCCAAAATCCGGATGGAGAGCGGCTGGGATCGTTTCGTGATCGATGGCCTCGGCGTTCGTTGTGTCGACGACGAACCGTGGATCACTGCATCCGAAACCGCGGAATGCGCTCTGGCGTGTGCCGTGATGGGCGACGTGTCAACGGCCACCGATCTGCTGGAATGGGTCCGACCACACCGCAACACATCGACATCAGGTGCGCCGTTGACCGACAGCGACGGCGCTGCCTCACCGGGCGCTTACTGGACTGGCATCGTCCACGACATCAGCGAACCTGCCGGCGGATCAAGCCGGGTTCTTTTCCCGTTCGACGAACACTCGTCGTACACCGCTGCTGCGGTCATCCTTGCCGTCGACGCGATTACTCAGACCACGCAGGCCAGCAATCTCTTCGTCGAGCGCACCGGCTTTCTGGACTCCAGTGACCACTCCGCCATCCGAGCATCAGCGAGTCGGGCTGCAGCCCGTCGTTAGACCTCGAAATAGCCGGCTCATTCAACTTGGGAAGTTGGCAGCAATGCGTTGTTGCAGGTGACGGGACCGCCGACCGGTTCGACGTCGGTCCAACCGAGCGGTGCTTCCGAATCGCGATCGGCGGCTTCTGCACCAGGGCAGACCTGAAGGCCAGACTCCTCCTGACATTAATGGAGCAGAGCTAGGCAGGCGTAGCCGGTGTGCGCCCTGGGCCCGCCATTCACCGGGCCGGACGTTGGCGGCAGCTATCGGCAGGTAGTGCAAGATGCGCATCGCGAGGTCGCAGTTGACCGATTCGAAACTCTCCAGGACTGAACGTAAGCCCTCAACCTCCTCATTCGTTGGCCAGAGGTCGTGTTCAACCATGCGCGAGATCGTCACCTGATATGTCTCCTGGTGGTCAAACGTTCCGGTCGAGGGGCGCTTCTGCGACTTGAACTCCCAACCAGAGTTGCTGCGGGGCGGCATCTGGCGGCGCTCCTTCACCTCGGCCGGGAGAGCGAAACGCGTGTCGATACGTCGAACGCCGTGTCGATGGCGTCCTGATCAATGCCGTGGCCGACGACTTGGAAGAACCCGGATTCGGCGGCTGATTTCCACAAAGCGTCATCGATGTTGGCCTACGTGGTGTTCGGGTCGGACAGGTCGATGATGTGAATGTCGCGTGCAACAGTGAGGCCATCACCACCGAAGGTTCGTTCCTTGGCAAGTTCGCCTTCGACCGATCCAAAAGCGGGCGCGGCCATGACGGTCTCCTCATTGGTTCGAGGGGCAATGACCTGTGATCGGCGACGATCGCTGACTGCTTGTACCCGTTGTGGATCACTACGCGAGCGAAATTCCCGTTTCGAACGTATGAACGATCTCATCACGTCCCACTGTCCCGCGCCGCTGTTTCACCGTCACACCGAGGTCAGACCTCGGTGTGACGTGACTACTTGCCTAAGATTCACCGGATGGACACGAAGCTGGCCCGAGCGGCCTTGAGCATTTGGAATTGGATCGTTCTCGGACTCCTCGTTGGCGTCTTCGCGCCCCTCGTTGCAATCGTCCGTCTGGTCACGATGCCATTCGACAAAGGCGCCTACGCCGCCGGCTACCTTTTCCGCAAGCTGACAACGATCCATTCGGCGCTCAACCCACTCTGGAAGTTCTCCACCTCTGGCACGCTGCCCGACGATATGCGGCGCCCCTACGTCGCTGTCGCGAACCACGAGAGTTTCGTCGACATCCTGCTCATCTCGCATCTGCCGACCGAATTCAAGTGGCTCTCAAAGGTCGAAATCATGAGAATTCCGGTCCTCGGTTGGATGATGCGTCTGGCACGTGACATCCCGCTCGAACGCGGCGACACCACATCGGGCCGTGCCGCACTCGATCAGGCGCGCGAACGGCTTGCCACGAATGTCTCAGTAATGATCTTCCCCGAGGGCACCAGGTCGAAGACCGGTGAAATGCGCAAGTTCCGCGCAGGTGCGTTCAAGCTCGCAATCGAGGGGCAACATCCGATTCTGCCAATCGCAGTTCACGGCACCCGCGATTGCCTCCGCAAAGACGACTGGAAGCTGGGTCGCGCTATCGCTGAGGTCCGTGTGCTCGAGCCCATCTCGACCGAGGGAATGACCAACGATGACCTGCCAGCACTCCGTGCCCAGGTACGCGCTGTGATCGAGGCTGGTCGCCAAGCACTGCGCGACGAACACGGCTATGTGCCACCGGTGTATCTCGAGGCCGAGGCCCTCGCGGCTGAGGTACGCGACGCCCATGCGAGCGGGAGCTACCGAGCCGTCGACTGACCGTCCATGTCTGTTCGGCAACTGACCGCAGCATTCACGCCTGCGCGCGCCACAATGGATGTCATGTTGATCGAGCAGATCCGTTCCGACCTCAACGACGCGACTCGTTCCCGCGACGCCGTCACGCAACTCACGTTGCGGTCCCTGATTGCTGCCATCCAGGAAGCTCAGGTCGCTGGCGACCAGGCAGTCGAACTCGATGACGACGGCATCCTCCAGGTGCTCAAGGCACAGGCGAAGCGTCGCGTCGACGCCGCCGAGGCGTTCGAGTCGGGCGGAGCCACCGAACGTGGTGCCGCCGAACGCGCTGAAAAGCTGATCATTGAAAATTATCTTCCTGCAGCGCTGAGCGAAAGCGACGTTGCCACCATCGTCGACCGCGTAATGGCCGACAATGGCTTTGGCGAGAAATCGGACATGGGCAAAGCCATGAAGGCCGTCAACACTGAGGTCGCCGGCCGCGCCGATGGCCGGATCGTGGCCGAGATGGTCAAATCACGCTTGGCGTGACCGCGACGCCTCGCTGAGCATCGTCGGCTGGGGGTTCATTTTCTTCATGGGCGTGCCCGCAGCATTCGGACTGCTTGCTTTGTGATCGGCCTACCTGCAAGAACGCCCTGGTGACGCCCAAACGATGACGGCACTCGGGCGAGTCTTCGGGCTTCTCATCGACGGGGCGCTTCTGGCCAACGGGTCGAGCGTCGCACTGGGCATCGTCGCAGCAGGAATCATCGCGAGCGCCGCATTGTTTTTGCTCAACACCGATCGTCGCAACTTGCCGCTCCGACGTTCGCCAACGCCGAGCCCTGCTCGCACC
>JBLIMF010000205.1:0-4626 GCA_047638615.1 Gammaproteobacteria bacterium | reverse complement strand
AGGTGTTCGTCACACCGCTCTTGTCGATTGCCGAACAATGAGCTCGGGTGCAAGCGTCACGGTATGGGCTGACTGCTCGGGGTTTTCGATCAGCGTCGCTACCAGCTGTGCGGCAAGCCGTCCCATTTCGTATGCCGGCAACTTGACGGTCGTGAGCGCTGGTGCGAGGTGGGCAGTCAGCGGTACGTCGTTGTAGCCAACGATCGAGACGTCGTCGGGACAACGAAGGCCTCGTTCGAAGACGAGATGCATGGCTCCGATTGCGAGCGAGTCATTCTGGGCGAAAACGCCCGTGGGCAGATTTGAGCCAGCCTGCCCGAGGAGTTTCTCCATGAGGAGGCGACCGGCGTCGAGGGTTGGGAGTCGGATTGCGTCATCGATGACGACCGACTCCACCCCGGCATCAGCGATTGCGCGGGAGAACCCTTCAGTACGGCCAGCGAACGATCCGATGTCCTGCGGCCCGACGAGTTGGGCAACCCGAGTGTGACCGAGTTCGAGAAGGTGTTCTGCAGCGAGACGCCCACCCAGGACGTCGTCGGCAGAGACCGTGGTAATCCGGCTGTTCGGCCACTGCCGAACGGTCAGCACAGTTGGGATCTCCTTGGCAAGACGTTTGAGCACGGCTTGATCGCTCTGCCGGCCAGCGGCGCAGATAATGCCATCGACGCGCTGTGCGAGAAGCCTGTCGCAGATCCGTGCGAGCTCCTCGGATGATTCACGGGTTTCCGTCATGATTGGTAGCAGCCCTTGACCGCCGAGCCCGCCGGCGATGCCGCGCAGTGCCGGGCCGATGAACGGGTTGCTGATGTCGGCGACGATCACGCCGATGATGCCGGTCCGCCCACGCCGCAGCGCTGAGGCTTGCTGATTCGGCCGATAGCCGAGTGTCTCGGCAGCTTCGAGGACCCGCCGACGAGTTGCCGCACTCACCAACGACTTCTTGTCGAGGCTGAGCGCCCGCGACGCAGTGGCCACGTTGACACCGACATGGTCGGCAACTTCTTTGAGGGTCACATGCGGCATGACGCGCCTAGCGAACGACCTCGCACTACTTCACCCATACGTACTCCACCTTCGACATCAACTGGACTGGACAGGACTAGACCGGACAGAACCGGACGGGACAGGGCTTCAACGGACACTATCGAGCAGGGCCGCCGATCGCGTTTTCCATCCAGTCGGTGGAAAACGCGATCGGGACCCCGGTGGATGTTGCATCCACGCAGGGTCCCGATTGCCTTAGGAGGAGTTCAGTCGCTCAAATGAGACGACTCACCACTCGGGGGCGACCGACGGGTCGGCGGCATTCTCGCCGGTGACCTTGACGGACGGCATGAATTTCACGATGCGCTCGCCGGAGTCACCGGTGAGCACCTCATAGGCGGTTGCCGCGGCGTTCTCGCCGTCCCACGAGGACGACTGGAATACGGTGCCGTCGACCTGACCGTCGATCACGAGCGGGTTGCCGAGGAAGGTGTTGCCGATCGATGTGATGATCAGCGACGCCGGGTCGATGTCACGAGCAATGAGGGCATCGACTACACCGGCAACCATGGTGTCGTCAGCGGCGTAGACGCCACCGATGTTCTCGGCTCCGACGGCGGTGATCATCTCCGAAGCGGCGAGCTGCGAGTCGTCCTTGTTCCAGTTGCCGGTTTCGCGCTGGAGGATCTCGACGTTCGGGCACTGCTCGTTGATGGTGTCCTCGAAGCCGTTCTCACGGTCGATGGCCGTGGTGTTGCCGGGTGCGCCGTTGATCATGAGGATGCCGACGTCGTCGCCACCGGCGAATTCGCAGAACATCTCGGCCGAAGACACGCCCTGACCGTAGGTGTCGGGGCCCGAGTACGCTTTGGAGAGTTCCTGGTCCTCGGGGATGAGGTCCGAGTTGGTCACCGTCACCGGGATGCCGGCAGCGTCGGCGGCCTCGAGACACGGACGCACCTGGTCGCCGACAGCGGGCCACAAGATGATCAGGTCCGGCTGGGCCGCAACTGCTACTTCGCAGTCACTCGCCTGCTGTTCGCCGTCGTAGCCGGAGTTGACGATGTTGAGGTTCAAACCGAGTTCGGCGGCTTTCGCCTCGAATGGCGGCAGGTAGGTGGTGCCATACGGCTGGTCGGTGCCCTGCGGCAGCAGTGCGAACACTTCGAACGAGTCGCTCGTAGCCGCCTCGGCTGGCGCCTCTGCTGGCGCGTCGGTCGTGTCAGCGGAGCTGTCGTCGTCGCTGCCGCAGGCAACGAGGATGAGGGCGCTGGCGGCGATCAGGCCGATCGTTGCACGGCTCTTGTGTCGGGTGTTGGTTCGTGGGTTTCGCATGGTTCTCCCCTGCTGTTGTGGTTACTTGCTTTTGTTGATGTGACTGTTAATGGCCGAACGCTGAGCGTCCGGTTCATTTGCGGTTGCGGGATGGTTTGTCAAGCCGCAGGATTTGGTGTCGACCGGCTGCGAAGGAACGCTCGAGCGCTCCCGACGACCGTACGAATGCTGTTCGGGTCGGTGATCACGGCCACGAACAGGACGAGTCCGATGACGATGTTCTGGACGTCGGACTCGACGCCGTTGAACGTCATTCCGACCTGCAGGATGGCAAGCGCCGCGGCGCCGAGCAGCGTTCCGAGTACAGAGCCCCGACCACCGGTGAGGAGGATGCCACCAACGATCGCGGCCGCGAAACTGGTAAGTAGTGCGTTGCCGCCTGCCGTCGGATCGGCAGCCGTGAGCTGGAGGGTGACGATAACGCCGGCCGCAGCTGCAACGAATCCCGAAATCATGAAGCCGGTGAACACCCGCCGACTCACGGGGATACCTGCATCGCGGGCCGCTTCCCTGTTGCCGCCGACCGCGTAGAACTCTCGCCCGACGCGGACGCGGGTGAGGAAGACGTGCATGGCGATGAACGCCAGGATGAAGATGAGTACCCGAGGCGTGAACTCGCCGATGAGCGGCTTGCCGAAGTCGAGCGCGAAGCCCTTGTTCGCCATCGTGACCGGTTCCTCGTCGGAGATGACAAACGCCATTCCTCGCAGGAAGAACAGCATCCCGAGCGTGGCGATGAAGGAGTTGATGCCCACGACTACAACGAAGAAGGCGTTGACGGCGCCGATGACGAGGCCGATGGCCAGCGCGACGGTGATGCCCAGCACGAGATTGTCAAAGCTGGCCATCACGACGCCCGAGACTGCCAGGATGCTGGCGATGCTGAGGTCGAGCTCGCCCATCAGGATCACCGCGGTCAACCCGACCGCAGTGAGGCCGATTAGGGCGATCCGCCCGAGTGTGACCTCATAGGCGGTGAACACCGTCGGCTCCCAGATCAAGGCCCAGATCGAAACCACGATGAGCAAGATGACGGCTCGGCCCTCGGTCCGCCGAGCGAACGTCGTCTTGACCCGACCGAGCAGGTCGGTGTTGTCGTTGCCGAGGTCGAGGGTTGCGGTCTGAGTCATGAGTTCCCCGCCTTTCGAGCGAGGGCGTCGACGGAGACGGCGAGCACGATCAGGGCACCGATCGCCATTTGCTGGTAGCCGAAGCCGTATCCGGACAAGACCATGATGTTGGTGAGCGCACTCACGAACACGACGCCGAGCAGCGTGCGAAGCACACTGCCCTTGCCGCCGAACACGCTGGTGCCGCCCACGATGATGGCGGCCAGCGCCTCGAAGTCGAAGCCGTCCGACATGGACGAGACCGCAGTGTTGGAGAAGGCGGCCAGCACCCAACCACCGAGCAAGGCGCCGAGGGCGGAGACCGTGAAGGCCCCGATCACGACGAGCGGAGTATTCACGCCGGCCAGGCGCGTCGCCTCCCGGTTGGAGCCGAAGGACTTGACGAGGAATCCGAACGTCGTTTTGGTCAACACGAAGTGCATGGCCAGTGTGACCACGATGAGCACCAGCATTGCGAGCGGGAACGGGCCGATCTCGGTCTTACCGAACGTGGCGATGACGCCATCTGAGTCACCGAAATAGATGCTGCCGCCACTCGCCCAGCGCAGGAGACCGAGCCCGATGAAGGTGGTCGAGAGGGTGACGATCACTGCGTTGGCTCGGAAGACCCCCACCGCCACGCCGTTGACAATGCCGTACACGATCGCCACCAACAAGCCCAGGGCCATGCCGAGAAGCATGCTGTTGGAGTTGCTGACTGCAATCAGCAGGACCGCCGAGGTCGCCACCTGGGCGACCACGGAGAGGTCGAGATAGTTGGCGCTGATCACCACGAACGTCATGCCGACGGCCACGATCCCGATCGGGGCGGCCCGGTTGAACACATCGGTGATGTTGTCCAGGCTGGCGAACCCGTCGATGAAGATCCCGGCGAAAACCAGCAACAACGCCGTGAAGACGACGACCCCCTGCTGGGACATCCACACGAGGACGTTGAAGTCCTGCTGCTCGACACCCACCTCCTGATCGGCGGGTTCGGGCGTTTCGCCCTGCTGGACGGTGGTCTCGACAGTCATGCCGCACTCCCTGACGCTTCGCCGGAGGCAAGCGACATCACCGACTGCTCGTCGGCCTCGGCACCCGACAACGTGCCGACAATGCTGCCGTCACGAACGACGTGGATCACGTCGGACAGCTCGAGCAGCTCGGGGAGATCGGAACTCACCACCAGCAC
>JBLIMF010000204.1:0-4658 GCA_047638615.1 Gammaproteobacteria bacterium | reverse complement strand
CTCATCGGCGTCACGGTCATGATGTTCATCATCTCGCCGCTCCTCGCTGCGATTGCGCTCGTCACCGTTCCGCTCTCGCTCGTGTTGATCAAGCAGATCGGCGGCCGGGCCGGGCCTCGCTTCATCGAGCAGTGGAAGCACACCGGCGCTGTCAACGCTCAGGCCGAAGAGGTCTTCACGGGCCATGCCATTGTGAAGAGCTTTGGGCGCCATCGCGAAGCCGACGCACGATTCCGCGAAGACAATGACAGGCTGTACGAGGCGAGTTACGCAGCCCAGTTCATGTCAAGCCTCATCCAGCCGGCGATGACGTTCATGGGCAACATCCAGTACGTGATCATTGCGGTCGTGGGCGGCCTGCGCATCTCGGCGGGAGCAATCAGCATCGGCGACATGCAGGCGATGATCCAGTACGCCCGGCAGTTCTCGGAACCACTCACTCGCATCGCCTCGATGGCCACCACGTTCCAGTCGGGAATCGCCTCGCTCGAACGAGTCCTCGAACTCCTCGACGCCGACGAACAGACCGCCGAACAGGCAGCAACCATCGATGAGCCAACGGTCGTTGGGCGCATGGTGTTCGACTCGGTCGACTTCTCCTACGTGCCGGGCACTTCGTTGATCCGCAATCTCAACCTGACCGTCGAACCCGGGCAAACCATTGCGGTGGTCGGGCCCACCGGCGCCGGGAAGACGACGCTCGTCAACCTGATCATGCGGTTCTACGACCTCGATGCCGGCACGATCAGCCTCGACGGCCGCGATATCGCGTCGTACCCCCGTCGAGAGCTGCGGTCAAAAGTCGGGATGGTGCTGCAGGACACGTGGTTGTTCGGCGGCACAATTCGCGAGAACCTTGCCTACGGCAATCCCGACGCGACCGAGGAACAGATCCTTGAAGCGGCGCATATCACCTACGTCGACCGATTTGTCCGAGCGCTGCCAGCTGGATACGACACAGTGATCAACGACGAAGGTGACAACATCAGCGTGGGCGAGAAGCAGCTGATCACGATCGCCCGGGCGTTTCTCGCCAACCCCTCGATCCTCATCCTGGACGAAGCGACGAGCTCCGTCGACACACGTACCGAAGTGCTCATTCAGGAAGCGATGAATGCGCTGCGCGCACAGCGAACGAGCTTCGTCATCGCCCACCGCCTATCGACCATCCGTGGTGCTGACGTGATCCTTGTGATGGAAGACGGCAACATTGTCGAGCAAGGCAGCCACAGCGAACTCCTCAAGTCGGGTGGCGCCTATGCACGACTACACGGCGCGCAGTTCGCCGGCGAACTGACCTGAATCTCGTCATGCGGTTGGTGCCCGCCGCTGTACTGGCGCAACGGGCCCTTCATCAGAAGGCCGGCTATAGGGGTCGACAAGCTCACCCTGTCTGAACTTTCTCAGCGCCCTGAGGAGGCGCCGCTTCGAGTCATGGTCGTCTTTCTGACAGTCCCGAACGAGGCGGCCAATCGGTTGACTGCTGCCGTATCAGCGGCGGGCCGTCTGTTCCGCAATCATTCGGCGCGATGAGGACCAGTTATGTTCGGGTCGGTCCTGTCGCCGCTACGGAGTTCGTTGCTGGTCGCGTCATCAACCGGCAGTGTCGAGCCAAGGATGGTGGCCGCGAGCGCCGTACTGATTGGAACCGAGGCAATGAGCCCGACCGAGCCGACGAGAGCCCGAACGATCTCGACGGCAACAATCTCGCGGGTGGTGACCGACGACATCGATTGTCCTGCCTCCTGGAACAACAGCAGCAAGGGAAGTGACGCGCCGGCGTATGCGAGGAACAGTGTGTTGACGGTGGACGAGATGTGGTCGCGTCCGATGCGAACAGCACGCCGATAAAGGTCGACGGTTCCGGTGTTTGGGCGGGCCCGCTTGAGTTCCCATACCGCCGAGACCTGGGTGACAGTGACGTCATCAAGCACGCCGAGTGATCCAATCACGACGCCTGCGAGAAGAAGGCCTTGAGGATTGATGTCCGAACCCAGCGCGGCGAGGAATCCGACGGACTCGTCAGCGAGGCCCGTGAGATTCGACATGGTGACAAACACCCACGCAAGGAGTGCCGTGAGAGCCAAGCTTGCGATTGAGGCCAGCAGAGCTGCGGCGGTGGCAAGGTTGAACCCGTGCGCGAGGAAGAGTGCGATGAAGGCAATGGCGCCAGAAGCGACGAGAGCTACCGCAACAGCGTTCGTCCCGCTGAGGATCGCTGGAAGGACGAAGAAGACAATGACGAACAGGCTGGCGGCGAGGCCGGCGAGCGCCCCAACGCCACGCCACCGACCGAGCACAATGATTGCCACGACGAAGATACCTGTGAGAAGCAACAGTGGCGTCGAGCGTTCGAAGTCGTAGAAGAAGACCTGCACCGCTCCTTCCGGGAGTACGAGGATTCCGACGAGAATCGCATCGCCGGCGCGAAGTGGGCTGTCGATTGGCTGCTCGAGCGAGAATTGTTCGCGGACAAATTCTCCGTCGTTGACAACAAGGTCGATCTGTCGGCATCCAATCGACTCGTCGAAGCTGCACGGCGTGACTACGTCGGCGATCACTTTGGCGCCAACCGGTTCGCTGTCCAGTCCCAGCGGATCGAGCCCGGAATCCGACGAACCCGGCCAGAGAACCAAGAGACCAACGATGACCAGAGCAGCGCAGACGCCGACCGAAGACCACATCATGGTGCGGACCCGCTGCGACACGGAGTCGGCGATGTCGTGGTCGTGGTCGATGGGTGAATGTGAGTGCATACGGTGGTTCCCGGTGGTTGGCGAGTGGCAGCGTGAGTAAACGCAACGGGTGCGGTGAAGGACCGCGCCGTCGCTCCTCAGAGCGTCACAAGTTGACTTGCGATGGCCCCGCTGCGAGTGCTGGGTTGGACGGCTTGGCGTCTACGGGGGATTGACGGTCGCGATTCCAAGACACCGACGGAACAGTGGAGCTGATGCGTTGAGTGCGTCGGCGTCGGTGTTGGCAATGGCTTCCTCGGCGGCACCGTAGGCCAGCCCGCAGTTGACGAACTCGGCGCGTAGCCCACGCGCTGCCTGGTGGGTCTCGGCGTCGAGACTCGCCGCCAGATCCCTCATCCCTCGACGAACCTCTGAGGCAGCGTCTTGTGCATTGGCTACCTCGCCGACTTCCACGGCATCAGCAAACCGTGTCATTGCCGACGTCGCCGCGGTGAAGGCGTCCTGATTTTGCGCGGTCCACGTGTTGAGGTCGAATTCTGCAGCTGTGTCCTCCTGCGGTGTTTCGACCGGAAAAGAAGATTCACGATTGGTGCTCCCCGCGCAGCCCGCCAGCAGGAGAAGAACGACGAGTCCGCGGCTAAGCCTCACCAGTGAAATGGTATCGAACTGTCGACGCCTCGTACGGCGACCCCTGTTATCGAGGCGAATATCTCGTCGTGGGTCCACAGTCGTCCCGACTGAGTACGTCTCGGACATGCTGCCTCGAAGCGGATCAGGTCAACGGGCCGCCCGATCCGTAGATTCCCCCGAGAACGCCACATTCGATTGGTGGAGCCAGCGCAGAGCAGTCGAAACCACAACTCGGACTCTCACGATGGTGATCGTGTTTGAACTCCACCAGACGGCGGGCGAACAGACGGACGGGCAAACGGACGGTCGAACGGACGGGCAAACGGACGGTCGAAGTAGCACACCGAGCGTTGTGATCTGAATTACAACGCACTGACGCAAACCACGTTGCACTCTCGCCGACCAAGAATCCGCCGCCCTGGATCAACGCCTCTTGCACGTGGATTACCTTGCGTCGCGAGGGAGTCCGAAGTACCGGGCCCGCCCGCCACAGTTCGTCTCGCTCCGACGGCGTCCGGTTAGAATCTGTCTGGTTATGGCTTCCACTACCGAACTCGATCGAGTCGTGACGAATCGTTTGGCCCAACACGCAATGCGCTACACGGCCGGTCGCCAAGCAATTGTCACAGCGCTTCGTGCGATTGGTGGGCCCGTCACGTTGCCCGAACTGTTGGCATTCTCAGGTGCGGTCCCGCAGAGTTCCGCGTATCGCAACCTTGCACTGATGGAGGAGGCAGGTGTCGTGCGCCGCCTCGTTCACGGCGCGGACCATGCCCATTTCGAACTCGCCGAAGAACTGACCGAGCACCACCATCACCTGATTTGTGAGCGCTGCGGATCCGTCGAGGATTTCACCCTCGATGAGGAGCTGGAAGCGCTCCTCGATGCCGCCTTCGGCCGAGCGGCGATGGCCGCTACTGCGACGATGTCAAGTCATCTCATCGACGTGTTCATCGTGTGTGGAGCCTGCACCGACTCGCCGAGTTAACGCCGACATTCGCCATCGGCAAGCAGCTACGACTTGATTTCGTCGCCGAGTCAGTGGTGGTGATCGTCGTCGACGGCGATTGATCCGTCACCGAGTTCCAGGACGCGACCTCGGTATGCCTGTCGGAGGAACTCTGGTCGCAGCACCTCCGCCGGCGATCTGGCCACATTGCCTCCTTCGTCATCCACACGCCGAACGGGCTGTTCGCAGCGATTTCGGCCGCAACTCCGAGCACCGTGTCGGTCAGCGCATCGTCGGTAACGACCCGGCTGATCAGGCCGATGCGGTCGGCTTCCTGAGCATCAAACACTCGACCGCTGAGGAGTAACTCCCAGGCGCGGCTT
>JBLIMF010000203.1:0-4670 GCA_047638615.1 Gammaproteobacteria bacterium | reverse complement strand
GAGTTTGGCGGCGAACCAGTCGAGGATGATCTCGGCGCGCTGGACGCGGTGGACGGGCGAGCCGCTCCGGGAGAGCTCGTGGTTCTCGCCAGCGAATCGGTAGAAGTCGACTTCCTTGCCAAGCAGCTTGAGGGCGACCCAGAGCTCTTCGGCCTGGATGATCGGGCAGCGCCAGTCTTCTTCGGAATGGATCAGGAGCATCGGCACGTTGATCTTGCGGACGTCCTTGATCGGCGAGTGGTTGGCGTAGACGTCGACGTCTTCGATGTGGGACGGGCCGTGCTCGGTGCGGAACGCCGTGGCGATGTCGCTCGACCACTCTTCCGACACGAGGTTGTTGACCGCGCGCTCAGAGCAGATGCCCTTGAAGCGTTCGCCGTGATTGGCGGCGAGCCACGTGGCCATGAAGCCGCCGTATGAGCCGCCGATCATACCGACACGATCGCGGTCGCAGAAGGCGTAGTTGTCGAGCGCGCCGTCAAGAATCGACAGCACGTCATCGACATCGAGGTGGCCCCAGCCGGAGCCCGGCGCGTGCCGGTGCTTCGGGCCGAGGATGGCCTGGCCCCACTCGGTGTGTCGGCCACTGCCGCCACGCGGGTTGCCAAGTACAACGACGAATCCGGCTGCGGCTTGCATCTGCGCCTCGTCGAAGAAGTAGTCGCCGTACTGGGTGAACGGGCCGCCGTGGACGTTGAGGAGCACGGGGTACGTCTTCGATTCGTCGAAGTTGGCCGGGCGCATGATCCAGCAGTCGATTTCGTCGGTGCCGTCGGCTGTCGGCGTTGCGAACTTCTCCCAGCCGAGCAGCTGGGCAGCGAGCACATCGCCAACCGAGGTGCGCTTGTCGTCGCCGACATACAGCTCAGGGGTGTGGTCGATCATCGATCGAGATGTCACGATCGTGCCCGCTGTCGAATCGTAGCTGTGCACAGTGATCCGGCCCGATGTCAGCGCCTCCGGGGCGGTGGAACCGTTGGCGGTGACACGGAACAGGTGTGTGTCACCACGGTTTTCGGCAGTTGCCAGCAGTGTGCTGTTGCTCTCCCAGACCGGTGCTTGAGGGCCAGCCATACACAGGAAAGACCGGTCGAGGCCGCCTGACGCCCATGTGAAGTCAGACTCGGCAAGACCGTCGGCGGAGATCGGGATCACACCGACCTTGTAGTTCTGCGCCAGCGTCTCCAATTCGCCGGTACCGACGAAGGCAACGGACGAGCCGTCGGGCGATACGGACGGGAGGGCGAAGGTGCCGTCGTGTGCGGTCAGGCAGCGGATGCCGTCCTGATTCGTGTCGGCGTCGCTCGGAACGAAGTACAGATCCTCGGCAAGGTCGGTGTCCCAGGTGTCGTGGCGCTGCGCCGAGATGACGAGGCCGGACGAGTTGGGCAGCCATGCGGGGCTGCCGTGCTGGAACTCGCCCGGGGTCAGGTTGCGTGGGGCGCCGGTGCCGTTGGCGGCGATTGCATAAATGTGCTGCGGGCGGTCGAAGACCCAATCTTCGCCGTTCAGGCGGCTGAAGAAGCGTTCGACCTTGCGCGGCGCCTGCCAAGCAACGCTCTCCTTAGTGTAGCGATCATCCTGCGTACGGCTGGTGAACGCGATCGTCGAGCCATCGGGCGACCATGCCAGGTCGCCGAGGCCATCGGGCATCGAGCAGAGCTGGCGCGTCTCGCCGGGTTGGGTGATCGGCATGATGTGGAGCGTCGACTCACCCTTCTTCGGTCCGTTCTGATCGTTGCGTCGCGACGTGAAGGCAAGGAAACGACCGTCGGGCGACCAGGTGGGGTTGCCGTCATAATTGCCGGACGAAACGGGTGTGTCATCGATCCAGATACGGCTCGTGCCGCTGTTCTTCTCGAGGCTGGCGGTCCCCACCACGAAGGCAACACGTGAGCCGTCGGGAGAAATTTTGGGCTGGCCGACCGATGAACGGCCATCGATCAAACGCTCGGCGACGACGGTGTGCAGTGACTTCTCGACGGTGCTCTCAGACATGCTGTCGACGGTATCCGCGTCAGCAGTGCTCAGCAGCCAAGATTTGGGCGACCTGGGTCGTCGTCAGGTTCCGAACGTGCGCATCTGGTAGCTGTTTGTGCTGATCGCCACGACGGTGCCCTCGGTGTCAATCAACTCGACGATGCGGTCGTAGTCGGCCTTGCCGTCACGATCAGCCACCGCTGCGATTTCGGCGGCCTCGTCGGCAGTCATGGTCATCTCGACGGTGATGTCGGTTGTGGCCGGCCGGCGGAACCGAATGTTTTGCTCTTTGATGATCGGGTAGTAGCGGCTGCTGTCGAACGTGGTCGAGAACAATGTGCCGCCAGGGATCTCGGCCAGTGTGTACAACGCGCCGGCGTAGATGGTGCCGATGTGGTTCGTATTGCCGTCCTTCGGCATCGACAATTTGACCCGCCCGAACTCGGCCTCGTCGACAGAGATCTTGCAGTGCTCGGCCATCGATACCTGCGACCTCGTGTTGGCGGTCATTTTCGCCGTGTCGAACGGAGTGCTGTGTTCGCTGCCTGCTGCCATGCCGCAACAGTAGAAGCCGACGGTGTTTCGAGACGGCTCGGCCGCGCGCTCCACGCCGGCGGAGGTAAACACGGCCTGAACGGAAGTTGAACGGACGACTTCACTAGGGTTGTTCAGAATGTTCCGGGGAAGAAAAGTGCTTGCTGGGGTTGCCGTCGCGACTGCACTGCTGGCGGCAAGTTGTTCCTCGGGCGATTCGGCACGGAACGTCGTCGGGCCAACGACTCCGGCTGACGACGTTGTTGCTGGGGCTGTTGCGGACGATGTCATCTCGGAATCGACAGAGGCACCCGAGCCTGATGCTGCACCGGTTGTGCTGGCCCGGTACGAGTCTGAGTCGTCGGAGGTTTTGTTCGACCCGGACGTCGTGCACACCTTCGCAATCGATCTCGACGCCGACAAGCTCGCCGAGATCGACGCCGACCCCACGGCCGAAGAGTACGTGGAGGGCAGCCTGACCTTCGACGGTGAAACGATCGGCCTGATCGGGGTTCGCTACAAGGGCTCAGTTGGTGCCTTCTTGTTCTGCACCGATGGCCCTAACCCGCTCGACCCGAGCGGCGCGAAGACTTGCACCAAGTTGTCGATGAAGCTGAAGATGAACTGGGAAGACAGTGACGACACGTTCTACGGCGTCAAGAAGGTGCAGCTGCATTCGCAGAATCTCGACACGACCAAAATGCACGAGCGGCTCGGCTACTGGCTGTTCCGTGAGATGGGCGTACCGGTCCCGCGCTCGACCCATGCACGTGTCGAGATCAACGGTGAGTTCGCCGGGTTGTTCGCCCTTACGGAACAGATCGACGGTCGCTTCACTCGCGAAAACTTCGACGACGGCAGCGGCAATCTCTACAAAGAGGTGTGGCCCTTCAACGTTGACGGAACGCCACGAGACGCCGAAGAGTTCATCGATGGCCTGAAGACCAACGAAGACGAAGACCCGACCGCCGTCATGATCCGACAGTTCGCCGAAGAGCTTGCCGACGCTGAACCCGGCACCGAGATCGACGTGATCGACCGGTGGATAGACATCGACCTCCTCGTTCGGACAATGGTGGTTGATCGGGCAATTCGCAACGATGATGGCGCGCTGCACTGGTATTGCTTCGACGGTTGCAACCCGCACAACTTCTACTGGTACGAGAACCCGACCACCGACAAGCTCACCCTGCTGCCCTGGGACCTCGACAATGCTTTCGACAACCTCGGGTCGAGCGGTGTCACCGGATCGGTGACCGAGATCGCCGACCGCTTCGGCGACATCACCGACGGCTGCGCGATCTTCTTCTTTGGCGGACTCAACCTGCCGCAGAAGTCGGCGGCCTGCGATCCGCTCATCGGTCCAATCAGCCAACTCACCGAAGAATTTGACGCAGCGCGGGCCGAGCTTATTTCTGGTCCGTTCTCGAAGGAGAGCGTCGACAAACGTATTGCAAAGTGGTCCACGCAAATCGAAGACATCGTCGCCGAGGCTGCAATGACCCACGCCGATGGTCAACCTGTCGTTGCCTGGAGCGAGGCCGTAACAGCAATGATTTTTGACATTGATGCCGCACGAGAAACCGACGGCCGATGATCGCCGACCATCACATAGCGATCGGAAAGATTGTCAGCCATGTCTGACTTGACGCTGCTCGCCGCCGACGCCGTCGCCGTGCTTATTTTGACGTTCTTCGTGTACTTCCCGCGTTATCGCCGCCCCGACATGGTGCTCGCGATCATGAGTATCAATGTCGGGGTGGTCGCCGTTGCGACGGTTTTGTCCCGCGCTGAGATCACCGCAGGACTCGGGTTGGGCCTGTTCGGCGTGCTCTCGATCATCCGGCTCCGCTCACAAGAGCTCGATCAGGAGGAGGTGGCCTATTACTTCTCCGCTCTCGGGCTCGGCTTGCTTGGCGGTATCCGCGTATCGCCCGACTGGATTGCCCCAACGTTGATGGCAGCGATCGTCGCAACACTGTTCATTGTTGATCATCCGCGCCTGTTTGCCGGAGTGCGACATCAGAACATGACCCTCGACTCGGCGTTCACTGATGAGGTTGCCTTGCAAGCCCATCTCGAGGAACTGCTCGGTGCCGACATCAAACGGCTCAAGGTGAAGAAGGTTGATCTTGTATCGGACACGACCTCGGTCG